>JBAWGU010000464.1:0-3469 GCA_049593215.1 Pyrinomonadaceae bacterium | reverse complement strand
CATTCAAAGTCGGCGATGGCGCTTGCGTAGGTTGCGGATTGACGGCTGGTCCAACGCCCGTCTCTGCGCTCGCCGTTTGCGATTGCTGCTGTTGCTCGTCATGCACGGCGGGCGTCGTCACTTCACTCTCAGGAGCTTTGCGGCTGCCCTTTGAAAAGATGAAGTAGTAAGCGAGCAACGCTGTGACCAGCGCAATGCACGCGAAGCCGACAAGAGACGCAAGCCACACGCGAGACTTTCTGCGCGCAGGAGCAGGGGTTGATGAGCCTGGCGAAGCGGAAGCGACAACAGCAGGCGGAGCTTGCAGCGAGCCTGTTGTCGGCGCAGCATAATCCGCGTCGTGAACGGAAGCTTCTGCCCGGCCTGCTGCGACAGAAGGCAGCGCGGCGTTCGCTGCGCCGTCGCCTGCCTCCTCCTCTGTATGCCGACGCTGTAGAATTTTCTCTACTTCTACCCTGCTGATTCTGGAAGTCTCGGCGGAAGGCTGCCTGCGCTCTTCTATACTGAGGCCGTCTGTCGAGCGAGCCTCGTCTGTGAGCGGAATGGTTTGAGCTTGCGGCGAGACCCGGCCTTCAGACGAATCAAAAGCCTTGACGGGTGCGCCGCAGACGCGACAGAAACGCGCGTCCTGCGTAGTTGTTGACCCGCAACTTGGACAGGGCTTGACGGCCATTCTTCTCTTCCTTCTCCTTCAAGAGAGCGCGCGAGGACTCAGCAGTTTACTTCCCGCGCATACGGCGCGGTTCATCGCGGACGACGATTGTGTCTGCTATCACATCATGCAGCGCGCGGCCCTGCGCATTGAATGCCGCCCAGAGAAATCCGAGTCCGAATATCAGGAGAGAGACAGGATAACCGACGGCATGGCGCAGCAGCGAATGGCCCAGACCCAACGGCTCTCCGTCTCTACGCTCGATGCGCAAACCCGTCGCCCATTTGCCGATGGTCTGGCCGCGCAATCCCGTCAGGACAAAGAAGTCGAGCACGAACACCGCGAGCGCGATGAAGAGTCCGACAGTCTCAACCGTGTTGCCAGCCATCCGCGCCCCGCCGCCGAAGAGACGCGCCAGCAGTGTGCTCAAGACGACGATGCAGGCGAGCAAAATGTAATCAATCAAGAGCGCGCCACAACGCAAAGAAAAAGGTGCGCGCATTCTTTCAAGATAAACCTCGCTCTGCGCACGCGCCGCCGTTTCCGTTTTAACCACCGTTGTTCGCTCGATTCGTGCAGTCATAAGCATTTGTCCGTAGTCCGTAGTCCATTGTCCGTTGTTTGTGAATGCTGCGATGAATGCTAAAGATAAACCATTCATCGCAGTTCAGACTCAAAACAACGGACTACGGACTACGGACAACGGACTATCCTACTAAGAAGTGCAGTGTCGTCTCACCTAAACGAAGCTTGTCGCCGTTCTCAAGTGCGCGCGGCTGGCGCGGGGCGAGGCGCACCTGATCGCCGCCGCGTCCCAACACCACTGTGCCGTTGACCGAGCCTAAATCTTCGACGAGGAACTGGTCGCCTTCGCGCCAGATGCGCGCGTGGCGGCGCGAGACTTTCGTCTCCGGGTCAAACTTCGAGAGGTCCACTTCAGGAAAAATGTTTGAGTGCGGGTCTGTGCGCCCGACCAAGTTGTTATCCTTCTGCAACAGGAACGAAGCGTCAAGTTCCGTTGTGCCTGCGACGACGAGTTTGGCTGTGGCGCGCGCAGCCCTTAAAGCAGAGCTTGCGCCGACGCCGGTGAGCGGTTGACGCGCTCCGCAGTGCGCGCAGAATTGATCGTCGGCGGCGATGCGCCCGCCGCAGAAACCGCAAAAGACCGTTTCGACCTGAATCGTCTCAGGCGAGGCTTGCGGCCCCGAAACTCCGCCGTAAGAGACATCGCCGACTCTCAAACGGTCCAGATGAGCCATCAAAGCCGCGCGCATCTCCGCCGCCGAACGGAAACGGTTTTCAGTCTTGTACTCGACCGCGCGCATCAGTATGCGCTCCATCTCGTTTGAGATGGCAGGGTTAATCTGGCGCGGGCGCGGGTTCTTCGTAAAGTCGAAGATGAGCAGCGGATTGTCCTGCGGGTCTGAGCCTGTCAGCAGATGAAACATCGTTGCCGCCAAGCTGTAAACATCCGAAGCTGGCTCGACCTTGCCACTGAAAAGCTCAGGCGGCGCGTAGCCCATCGTGCCGACCGCCGTGACGCCTTTAGTATCCTGCGCCGAGACCCAGCGCGCGATGCCGAAATCAATCAGCATGACGCGGCCCGTGTTGCCGTCAATCATAATGTTCGCGGGCTTGAGATCGCGGTAGATGATCGGCTTCGGGCGGTTGTGCAGGTAATCGAGCACGTCTGCAATCTGCGCGGCCCAGTCCGCGACAGTCTTTTCGTCAATGCGTCCGCCGGGCGCGCTGCGCTGGCGTGCCGCGAGGTCGCCGCCCGAAATATATTTCATGACGAGATAGAAGCGGCCCGCGTCCGAATCGTAGAAATAATCGTAGATGGTCGGAATCGAAGGATGCTCAAGCGAAGTCAGGAGCAGCGATTCGCGTTTGAAGTCGTTGATGGCTTTGTCGTGCTGCGAAGCGTCAATGTGAGACTCAATCATCTCTTTGACTGCGCGCGGCGCGTCGCCCAGATTGTGATCCTTCGCCAGATAGACTGCGCCCATGCCGCCGCCGCCGATGCGCCGCACAACCTCGTAGCGGTTGATGAGCACCGCGCCGGGGTCTAGTTGCTTCATCTGCGACTTGCGCCCGCCTGTGCCTTCGGCTCTCACGTGGGCAGTGGCAGCCGGAGCGTCTTCATCAGGCGGAGGTGCGTCTTCGGGCGAGAAAGTTTTTACGCCGAACAGCGATTCGTCCGACACTGAGAGACCGTAAGAGGAATCTTCCAGAGACGGTGCAGCCTGAACAGCAGGAGCTTCATGGACCGGAGCTTCAGGGATCGGAGGTTCATGGACCAGAGCTTCTTGAACAGGCGCATCGTGAACGGGCGCTTGATAAACGGGAGACTCTTCATGCTCTACGGGTTCATCAGTGGTGGCGACCGCATCACGCTCTCCGGTCTCGCCGAAAGTTAAAACTCTCGGAGCATCTGTGAGCGTCGCCTCTTCCTTCTTATAAGTCGGCTTGTTTACCTCCGCTTCCGATTCGGCTGCGGGGACTGCATCGGTCAAAGTTGAAGAGAATCCCGGCGAGGATGCTGTTGGCTCCGGCGCAGAAGATGAAGAAGCAGCGTAAGCGGAAGACTCTTGTTCCGGCGCAGATGAAGCTTGAGAAGCGGGCGCAGCGGCAGCCATGCTCGCTTCCTCGGAAGCGTCCGTTTGCTGCGGCATTCCGCAGTTACCGCAGAAGGGATTTTTGGGCGCAACGCTCGCGCCGCATTCAGGGCAGAAAGGCATCGCTTTTCAGTGAACTCTAATTAGTGGACTAAGTAAGATCGCTTCGGAGCGTTGGCTGTCCAGAGAGCGGTCACGC
>JBAWGU010000463.1:0-6534 GCA_049593215.1 Pyrinomonadaceae bacterium | reverse complement strand
GCCACGAGCTGATCTATCCCGGCGCTCAGATAACGATGGAGGTTACAGACGCTTCCGAAGGCGATGTGCTTCAGCTACAGACTTCGGATTCGCTGGATAAGGTTGCGAGCTGGTACGCGGAAAAACTGAAGCCGACGAAGACTGTCAGAGTGCCATTCCCGGTGAAGGTCGTAGTACTCGAAGCGGACGAGATGAAAGCCGTTATCACAGCGAAGGGCGATGGGACCAGCATACTGCTCAAGCAAGGTGATGACTGAACAAAATTTTGTAGGGTGGAAGAGAGCGTCGCATCCTCATTAAAGCTGCTCGACGCTCAATGCGCGAATCAGCACCTCTTCCTGACGAAATCTCTTCTCAAGCTCTCTTCGATATTGCTCCCACCACTTGCGGTCCAGATGCTCTGCCATCACCTCGAAGGTGACAAGCTCGTCGCGGCTTATCTCTCCCTCAGACTCTTTCCATAAACCTTCTGCGGGAGAGCGACGAAATGCCGTGACCCCGCCGAACCGCTCCGCCATTTCATTACGCACGCGGTCAAACGCTGCCCGCTCGAAGGGCTGCTTATCGTTGTCGTATAACGGCAGCAGGAGTTGAATCAAATACACGCCAGTAGAACTACAAACCACAACATCACGGCGAAAGCAAAAGGCTATCCGAAGATAGCCCTCAATGCTTTAGATTCTAAATGGAGCAGAGGGGGATCGAACCCCTGACCTCGGCATTGCGAACGCCGCGCTCTCCCAACTGAGCTACTGCCCCAGATACTTATTTCTTCGTGCCTCTATGCCACATCCCCTAAAACTCTTCTCATCGTTGCCTGCGCCCGTCTATAGTAACGCTGGCTGCGGCCTCTGTTCAAGTTACCGTAATTCGGCGTGAGCGAATGGCAATTCGGACACAACAGCCGGAGATTAATCTCGGCGTTATTTAAGCAGTCTCCGTCAGCGTGGTCAATGGTCAAAGGAACTTTCCCTGTAACAGGATTTCTCTCTTGCCAGCCACATTGTTGGCACTGCTCACCGTACTTCTCAATGAAATAGCGACGAATATATCTCGAAATACCCGTCGCCCCAGTAATCCCTGTTTCTAAACCGGCTTTCCAGCGCTCGATATATGCTTCGTACTGTGCTTGTAGCTGACATTTGTTACTACAATAAACAGCGCAGTAATCATTCACAGGATTCAAGCAGATTCGGCAGCTTCTCGGGTTCTTCGGCTTCGACATGAGTAACATTATAACGTAAGTCACTCAAGATTTAACGCGGCGCTTCGGCCAAACTAAGCTACTGCCCCAATCCGAAAAAGATATTAGAGACAGCGCGCAGGAGTGTCAAGAGGATGCGCCTTTCCTGATTTCTTTCATGATTTTCATAAAGCCCACCTTAATTCGTGAATCGTAAATCGTGAATAGATGAAAGGCAGTTTCTATTTACGATTGATGCTTTCACTCATCACTCATCACTGCTTTGATCGCTTCGATGGCGTTCGTTAGTTTTTCGAGGTTGCGCCCGCCGCCCTGCGCCATATCAGGCTTGCCGCCGCCGCGACCATCGAGCAGGGCGCAGGCTTCTTTCATCAACGCGCTCATGTCGCCTGAAGCGTCTGTCGAGCGCGCGAAGACCAGTCGCGCCGCTTCACCGTCGCGCGAGCCTAAGAGGGCGATGGCTTTCGGGTGCGAGATGATTCTTTGCGCGAGACGCTTGAGAGATTCCGCGTCGCGCCCGTCAAATGTTTGCGCGATGAGCTTCACACCGTCGCTGCGTTCTTCAGCCGCGTTGACCATCTCGCTTGCTTCCACTTGCGCGGCGATCTCTTCGAGCGTGCGCGTGCGGCGCAAGAGTTGTTTGTGCTCTTCCTGTAGGCGCTCTACGAGTGCGGGCGCATCGTCGCGTCCTGCGCTGAACATTGCGGCGACGGAGCGCGCAGTCTTGTTAGCCGTGCGGTAATCCGCGAGCGCGCGACAGCCCGCAACAAATTCAATGCGCGCCAAGCCTTTCGCGCGTTCCCATGAGCGCGCGCAGATGATGCCGACTTCGCCTGTGCGTTGGGCGTGCGTGCCGCCGCAGGGCGTGAGGTCAAAGCCTTCAATCTCTATCAGGCGCAACTCGCCTTCGCGCTGCGACTCTTTACGCAGGGGAAGGCGCGCGGCCTCTTCCGCCGTGACCTGTCGAATCTGCACGGGACGATCTTCCCAGATGATTTGATTGGCAAGCTCTATGGCGTGCTCTACGCGCTCGTCCGAAGGATGCTCAAGCGCGACATCAATTTCGGAAGAATGCTCCATCATGCGAAAGGCGCGCGTCTCCGCGCCGTAGAGCTTGATGAAAGCCTGCGAGAGAATGTGCTGGCCCGTGTGCTGCTGTATGTGGTCCTGTCGGCGCGGCCAGTCAACGTGGCCCGTCACGCTTGCGCCGACTTCGGGCGCGCGTCCCTGTATAATGTGCAGCACGCCTTTCTCTTCTTCGTCAATACACTCGACAACGCGCGCGCCGTTAAGCGTCCCGGTATCGCTCGGCTGTCCTCCGCCGGTCGGATAAAAGGCCGTGCGGTCAAGCTTCACTGCGGCCCAGCCGCTCACGCGCTCTGTGGTTTCGACAACGCGCGCAGTGAATTCCATCAAGTGTGAATCGTTGTAATAAAGGCGTTCGGTTTGATTCATGTTCTTCTGAATTGTAACCGCAGAGCCGGGCGGATCGAGACGGATGAAAAAGCAAGAGGAGCTAAAAGATAATCAATCCGCGCGTCAACTGCGGCACGGTCTTTCGGCAGCGATGCGCTCAACACTAGCCGATGCGCGGAGAGACGGTCAAGAGGCTGGGAGCGCAGGCATCTTGCCTGCAAAGCGAGCGCAAGCTCGCTCAAGCGAGTTTCGCTTTCATTCAATCTTGAAATTATCTCATCTTGCAGTTCGCGCCTTCGTCGCTCATAGCAGGCAAGATGCCTGCGCTCCCAGCTTTTAACTGTTCACGATAATTTCAATCGGAGCGGGTGCGATGTCGAATGACATTGGAAGATGGCCGATGAGTTCGCCGTCGGCTTGAACGAGTGCATCGCCGTAGGCGCGTGCGCGTGTGGTTTCAATAAAGCGAATGCCCTGCGTCTTTGAAGAGACGCCGCCGCGCATCGCGTGCGAGAGCAGGCGCAGGTAACGCAGCCTGCTATTTGAATCAATCAGGCAAATCTCGAAGCGAGGCTCGAAGAGAGAAGCGCGCGGCGTGATCGAAAGGTTGCCGCCGTAGCGCGCAGCCTTGCCTATGGCTGCAAACGTCGCTGTGAAAACTTCGCCTTCCGTCTCGACGCTGAACGGCGCGGGCTGCCAGCGCGCAAGATGCTCCAAACCTGAATACCAGAATGCCGCCTCGCCCATCCGCCTCTTCAGTCGCGGACTCACCTGATTCACAATCGAAGCATCGAGGCCGATGCCTGCCATCAAAAAAAAGTAGCGCCGCTCGCCCGTCTTCTCAATCGTCGCACAACCGACAAATATTTTTTTTGCCCGCGAGCGCGCGATAACCTCAGCCGCGCCCGCCACGTCGAATGGCAGATGAAGCTCTCGCGCAAGCACGTTCGCCGTGCCGCGCGGCCAGACGCCAAGCTTCACCTCCTTGCCTACCAAACCTTGCAGAGCCTCGTTAATGGTCCCGTCACCGCCTGAGACCACCACTTCGCGCACGCCCTCATCAACTGCGCCCGCAGCCAGACGCGCAGCATCGCCCGGCCCCTTAGTGTTTGCGACTTCCACCCTGATGCCGCGCGCTTTAAGCCGTTCACAAAAACGCGAGACTTCCTGCGCGCGCTCCACGCCGCCGCGCCCTGCCTTCGGATTCGAGATTAAAAGAAGATTGCGAGTTTCCATCCCTGAAAGTTTAAGCTCACAGCAAGCAAGATGCCACGTCCGTGTGTGTTAAGTTTGAAGGGATGATAGCATTGCCTTCAAATTCCACCGGCGCAATCTGCGTCCGAACATCTGTCGCAAGTTTCATCGCTTCAGTTTTGATTAGAGCAGATTTCAAAATCGAAAGGAATCAAGGATGAGCGTTGTCGAGCGAGAAAAAAGTGTACCTTCAAAGCGAGAGCTTCTGGCCTTGCTCATCATCTACCTGATTGGCTGGGCCGTGCTGGCAATCAACCCGCACGACCGCGCAGACTGGGCTTTGGAAAATTTCTTTCCGCTCTCGCAACTCGCCGCGCTCCTTATCACCTATCGCTGGTTCAAGTTTACGCGTCTCTCTTATTACCTGATCTTCTTCTATCTCTTCGTGCAGACCTACGGCGGACACTGGACCTACGCGCTGACGCCTCCGTTCAACTACCTGAGAGACCACTATCATCTCTCGCGCAACCATTACGATCGCGTCGCGCATTTCTGTCTCGGATTCCTGCTGGCAATTCCGATTAGAGAAATTCTTTTGCGCTACGTCGTCGCCTCGCGCCGTTGGATGGCCTTCATCGTCTCAGCCATAGTGCTTGCTATCGGCGCGTTCTACGAGTTTATCGAATGGTGGGTGTCCGTGCTGGTGACGCCTGAGCTTGGCGATAAATTTTTAGGCACGCAGGGCGACATCTGGGACACGCAGTGGGACATGTTCCTCGCACTCGTCGGCGCAATCTGCATCCTCGCGCTTTTTACAGAGAAGCACGACAGAGAACTCTGTGCATATCAACATTCAGACAAAACGCCGTACTAAACTGTAGTGCCCTGTTCCTATTTTTGATCCGTCCTTGAAGGGGTAATACGCACCCACTCAAACCTGGCCTGAGCCTTTTCCGCGCCGCCCGATGTGAGCGCGATGTTGACAGGCTCCAGATAGCTCCCGCTTACTTCTTCGCCAACCTCCTGCCATTCACGCCCATCAAGGCTCATGGCGAAACGAAAACGCCATGCTTCGCGCACGCTCATACGCAGGTATATGTTGGAAGCATTCGGAACAGTTTTGTTCGCAACAATCTTATCCTGATTCCTCTCGCGCCTGTACACCTTAACTTTTCCGTCAACGAAGACGACGCCGAGCGCATCTTCATCGCTGCTGTAAGCGGACAGTCCGGCAGCCGCGCCTCTCTTCAACGCGCTCGCATCAATCATCGTCGTCACAACATAATCGCTGGCTGTGCTTCGTTGCACCAGAACTGCTCCGAGAAGATTTTTGGCCTGCTTGTTTGGAGGCGTTAAAGAGAGACGCCCGCCGCGCTCCGTCTCTATGCTCACTACGGGAGCATTCTCTTGACGCCATTGCCATCTCGCGTTCAAAGTCTGCGAAGCGAAATCATCGAAGAAAGAGTTCTCCTGTTGAGGCAAGTCGAGCGGCGCAGGCGCGCGTCCTGATGGGCCTTGACCGTCATTGATTCCGGGCCAGCCGTCGCTGCTCCATGTCACACGGTCTAACAAAGCTTCGCGCCCAATATAGAAAGCCTCTTCCGATTTTCGATAAGCATGATAGAGCAGAAACTCGCGCCCCTCTGTGTCCCTCACGATGCTGCCATGACCCGGACACTGCCACGTCTTGTTCTCAGCCAGAATAGGATTCGCGGGATTCTTCTCCCACGGCCCCAAAAGTTTGCGCGAGCGCGCCACGCCAAGCGCGTAGTTGCAGCGACGCCCGCAACAAGCGTTGCCGGAATAGAAGAGATAAAACCATTCGCCTCTACGCAGGACGAAAGCTCCTTCGACCACGCCGCCTTCCCACGTCTTCGGATCGTTGCGTATCAACTCGCGCTTACTGCCCGTCAGTTTTGTCCCATCCTTTGAGAGCTTCTGCGCCCAGAGCGGCGTCGGCTGATTGCGACTGTTGCCGTCCTCTTTCCAGATTAAGTAACGCTCGCCGCGCTCGTCGCGTACAGCCATCGCGTCAATCGAGCCGATCTCCTGACAGACGAGCGGGCCGTGATCCGTGTATGGGCCTGAAGGATTGTTTGAAGTAGCGACGGCGACGCAGAGCGGCCCGCCTCTTTTGCGCGCGGTGTAATAGACGAAGAAGCGGCCACTGTCTTCTGATATTTCCGGTGCCCAGAAATCACGCTCAGCCCACGCGGGGCGTTTGTGGAAGACTGCGCCGACCACTTCCCAGTTAACCATGTTGCGTGAGTGAAGAATTGGAAACTCAGGCTCCCATGTGCCCGAAGTGGTTGTCGCCCAGTAATCCTCGCCGACACGTATGACGGACGGGTCTGGATAGTCGCCTGCCACGACAGGGTTTTGATAGACACCTCTCTGCTGCTGAGCCGCAGCGTTCGTCGCGCAGACTGCAAAGAGGATTAAGAGCAGGGTTGCGTGGGCTATCCGCCTGTTATTAATTTGAACGTTTCGCATCTCTTCTCCACGACTTCGGTCTATCAATGAAGCGTCTTGATATTCTTTTCTGCAAAAGCTAATTGAATTTAGCACAGAGGCAAAAGCGTAGTGGGTCAATTTGGGATTGGGAGGAAGGCGAATTGAAGTTCACCGCAGAGGCGCAGAGACACGCGCAGAGTTTACGCAGAGGCGTTGAACGCTTTTCTCTGCGCTATCTCTGCGCGAACTCTGTGCCTCTGCGGTGA
>JBAWGU010000462.1:0-9167 GCA_049593215.1 Pyrinomonadaceae bacterium | reverse complement strand
CCCGCTACCGCAGGCGGTTCTGACATCTCTTTGTACCCCAGCTTGGTATTACACGCTGCAATCATCTGAAACGCGCGCTCAGTTAGTTTCGTATCCCTTGTTCAAGATAGAACGGAGGAGAACGTATGATGAGAAAAATATTATTGCCGACTGTCGCCGTCATGAGTTTGGGAATGTTGCTCGCCCCGGCATACGTGCGGCCAGCAATATCTTCATCAACAATGAAAGAAACGAGCGCGGCACAGGAGCAGCAGACGCGAAGCGTGAAGGGTCAGGTCTTAACTTCTAAGGAGACGCCTGCGGTGCGTCTCAAATTCGATAAGAAGTTTAAGTATGTCGGCAGCCAGACGTTTATCCTCTATGATGTCGCGCGCGCAGAGCAGCACTTCTTTGTTGATGCGGACAGGCAAGGGCGCATCAGGCGTTTTTACTGGGTGCAGTTTGAAGGCTACTTGCCGAGCAACAATCACGCTTACGATTACAAGGTCAACAAATCTGTCAACATCTCCGGTCTGGACTTCATCGCTGACGCCTACGCCAGAAACATCAAGGGCAATCTTGGCCGTCCTGATTCTGACGGCAATCGCGCACGCGCTTTTCTTAAAAGCAAAGGCTACCAGATGGCAAGCGATGACATTTTGTCGCAACGCCTCGTTTACATGGTGGATGCGGCGAAGCGCAACGAGTTGATGATTATCTACACGGAAGATTTGAGCGGGATGAAACTCACTGCCGCAGACTTTAATGACGGTGGCAAAGCTGCCGCACGTTTTGATGAAATCTCCAAAGGGCTTCTCGAACGCGCTCTGAAAGGGATGGAAGTTTCGCGCTGAAGAGGGCCGCACGCCCAATCTAAGCAGGCAGCTATTGACTTAGCGTGCGAGTTGGCATATTTTCTGCGCTGTACGAGTTTTGAAGCTTTTGACAGGCTGGCCCCCAACGAGCCTGCGCTAATCACGCAAACACTCCTTTTTGAGTGGCCTGCCATTTCGGATTCAACACACTGCACGTTATCTCTCGCATAACTCTGGTTTCTTCCAAACCCCTGAAGGAGAAACGAAAATCATGGAACGGAAAATATCTTTCATCTCCCTTCCCGTCATCTGTGTCGCTCTTGCTCTCTCTATGCTTCTGCCTTCGAGCCTGATTGGTCAATCGCCTTCCGGCTTTGCGACGAATAAAGCGAGGCTCGACGGCGCGGCGAAGAGTGGCAGCGCAGAATATCTCTCGGCGTTTGAGCAGGACGTGCTCAACGAGATGAATCTCGCTCGCGCAAATCCTGTTCAGTATGCAACCTATCTTGAGCAGCTCAAACGCTACTACAAAGGCAATCGCTATGCGCCGCCCGGACAGAGAGAGTTTGTGACGAACGAAGGCGTTGGCGCGGTTGATGAAGCGATCAAATTCCTGCGCGCAGCCAAACCCGTCGCGCCGCTCTCAGCTTCCAAAGGCATGTCTCTGGGCGCAAAGGATCACGTCAAAGATTTAGGACTGACAGGCAGCGCAGGGCACAAAGGCACTGATGGAAGCATGACGGGCGATAGAGTCAATCGCTATGGCATGTGGACGAATGCGATTGGCGAGAACATAGCCTACAGCGCAGGCAATGCGCGCGACGCCGTGGTGGGCTTCATCATTGACGACGGGCTACAGAGCCGCGCACACAGACTGAATCTCTTCAATCCTAACTACCGCATGGTCGGAGTCGCGCTCGGTCAGCCGGGCACCTACGGCAGCATGTGCGTCGTCACCTTCGCAGGCGGCTACGCAGAAAAAGCCATTAAGCCCGCCCCGCTCAACGGCAAACCCGCTCCCGCCAAAGGCAACGCGAAAGTCGCTGCACGGATGATGTAAAAGAAGTGATGAGTAATGAGTGATGAGTGAAAAGACAAATTGCTTTTACTCATCACTCATTACTCATCACTGTTCTTATCAACGCTTCTTTATCAAACCGTTCAGTTCTTCTGCCAGCGCGGGGTTGAGTGTTTTGAGGATGTTGTATTCTTCGAGCGCGGCTTTGTTGTCGCGCAGGGCGACGTAGGCTAGTCCAAGATTGAAGTGCGCGTCAGGCAGGTTCGGCTTGAGTTGAACGGTCTGCCTGTAAGCCTGCGCAGCCTCTTTGTACATCTTGGCATTATAGTAAGCCATGCCGAGATTGAACTGCGCGGAAGCATTGTTCGGCTCAACTTCTGTGGCGTGCTTGAGAGCTTCGACGGCATCTTTGTAACGGTTCAGGCCGATGTAAGCGTTGCCTAAGTTCTTGTAGGCTTCCCCGATTACCTGACTCTTCGATTGATAATCCTGCTGGAATGATCCACCCGCTTCCGGCACAAGCCGGATGGCCTGCTTTGAAGCTTCGACGGCCTTTTCATACTGCTTCGCCTGATTGTAAACGTAGGCCAGATTGTTGTAAGCCTCCGCGTAATCCGGCCTCAATTTAATCGCTTCATTATAAGACTGCGCCGCGTCGTCGTAACGCTTCATGCCAATGTAGGCGTAAGCGATGTGCATGTGGGCAGGGACATAAGTCGGCTCAAGATTGATTGCCTTCTGATACTCTTCAGCCGCTTCGGCGTAACGTTTCTGGTCCATGAAGACGTTGCCCAATCCGACGTGCGCGCGCGCATCGTTCTCATCCAGACTGGCCGCGAGTTTGTACTGTTCTTCAGCCTCTCGGTAGCGCGGCGACGCTGCGCTGCGTGCAGCGTTGGCGTGAGCCAGAGCCTCTTCTGTTCGCTGCTGTTTCTTATTCCGCCGCGTTGGAGTGATGCGCCGCACCTGCGGATTCTCAGGACGGCGTATGATGAGGCCCGCGCCGCCAACCAGATCGCCAATGCGACTCGCGCCGCCCGAAATGTCCTGCGCCTGCAAACTCATCAAGCTGCAAGATAGAAACATCAGCAGCGCGACGCTAAGGGTTGTGCGTGAACGTAGAAAATAGAACATCATCTTCCTACCAATCTTGCCCGAGGGCCTAATAATTCAAAGAGACCTATTGAGATTACAGCATTAAAGAATAATCAAAGCAACTTTCTTCGGTGCGCGCCACTTCAACGCATCATCAAAGAATGAACGATAAGAGCGTTGCTTTTTGCATTCGACTGGATGCGAACGCTGCGGCGAGAGAGTAAGTCAGTACCGCCTGCGGTACTGACTAATGCTTAAGCGGCGGCGTGCGCGCTTTCCATCAGTTGGATGAAACGCTGAAAGTGATGTTCGGCGTCGTGCGGGCCGGGCGCGGCTTCAGGGTGATACTGGACGGAGAAGATCGGCAGCACTCTGTGGCGCATTCCTTCGACGCAGTTGTCGTTGAGATTGATGTGCGTGACTTCAATCTCTGCGGGCAGGCTCTCCGCCTTCACCGCGAACCCGTGATTGTGCGAAGTAATCTCGACCGTTCCCTGCTGCAAATCTTTGACGGGCTGGTTGCCGCCGCGATGGCCGAAACGCAGTTTATAAGTGGTCCCGCCAAACGCGCGACCCAGAAGCTGATGGCCGAAACAGATGCCGAACACGGCTACGCCCGACTCAGCCACACGCTTAACTTCTTCCACGACCGCCGACATCGAAGCAGGGTCGCCCGGCCCGTTCGAGAGAAAGATGCCGTCTGGATGCTGTCTTAAAACTTCTTCTGCCGATGTATCCGCAGGCACAACTGTCACGCGGCAACCCTTTCGGGCAAGCTCTCGCAAAGAATTCATCTTCACACCGAAGTCGTAACAGACGACATGAAAACGCTCTTCGCCTTCGGCCTGCACCACGTAGGGCTGCTCGCAAGTCACAACGCTCGCAAGCTCTCTGTTCTCCATCGCGGGCGAGCGTCGCGCCTTCTCAATCACGCTCTCTTCATCCGTATCAACGGTTGAGAGACAGGCGCGCATCGCTCCCTTGTCGCGTATGTGGCGGACGAGCGCGCGCGTGTCTATGCCTTCGATGGC
Organism: Pyrinomonadaceae bacterium; assembly: GCA_049593215.1. GTDB lineage: Bacteria > Acidobacteriota > Blastocatellia > Pyrinomonadales > Pyrinomonadaceae > JBAWGU01. The sequence goes on along the minus strand of JBAWGU010000462.1, from coordinate 5,229 downwards.
GACGATGTTCCAACGCTTCAAATAATCGCCAAGCGTCTCTTCCGAACGCCAGTTCGATGCCATGCGGCTCGCCTCTTTCACCACGAAGCCTTCGACCCACGGGCGTTTTGATTCCGCATCCGCCGCGTTCACGCCGTAATTGCCAATCAAAGGATAAGTCATGCACACGATCTGCCCCGCGTAAGACGGATCGGTCAAGACCTCTTGATAGCCGGACATGGAAGTGTTGAAAACCATCTCGCCGCACACCTCGCCCAACGCGCCCCACGCGCACCCGCGAAACGTGCGACCATCTTCAAGAGCAAGCAATGCTGATTTTGTGTCTTTCATTTTCTATACAAGAAATTAAACTTGAGAGCGCAGGAATTGTTGAGCTTCGTTGAGCCAGCGTTTCTCCGTTCTGTATTTATAAGCGGGCGCGGTCTTGACGGCTTCGATGCAGGCTTGCATACGTTCGGCGGCTTCGCGCTGGCGGCCCATTCCGGCGAGCGCGCGGCCCATCAGGTAGAGTCCTTCCGGGTCGTTTGTGCGACGGTCCAAAAATTTTTCAAGAGCATCGAGCGCATCGTCAAACTGTCCGGCAGCAATGTAAGTTGCGCCAATCTCGCGCCAGATTTCATGCTGCGCGTGTGTGTCGTCGCGCGTGACGACTTGCTCGAAATGTTTGATGGCATCGGGCAAAAGATTTTGCGCGCGCGCGATGCGCCCAAGTTGAAAATGGGCGTCAATCTCTTCAGGGTCTATCTCGATGGCGCGCTCGAAACGCTGGCGCGCGTTGTCCAGCTCGCTGCGCTGCAAATGCAGCAGGCCGAGATTGTAGTGCGCCGAAGCGTCTGCGGGATTGAGCGTTGCCGCTTCCAGATTCTGCTTGAAGGATGCGCGGCGTCGTTGCGTGCTTGTCACTTCGCCGATGTAGCCGCGCAGGAGTAGGAAGAGGATGATGAGCAGAAACGGCGAAGCGAAGACCCAGCCGAAGACGGGCATCAGGAGCGGAGCAAGGATGAACAGCACAACCGCACTCAAGAGCATAACGGCTATCGTGCGGCCCGGCGAAAGTTGAAAGACCTTGCGCACAGCCATCGCAGCCCACACTGCAAAGAGCGGCAGCAGGATCATCCGCGCGAAACCTTCCGTAAGTAGTCTGGGCGAAGCGAGAGGCGGCGCGTCTTGCGGCAAACGCGCCTGCCACTGTGCAGCAACCTGCATCGAATTAGCCAGCACCTGCGCCTGAAATCCGCTCACCTTCGCAAGCACAGCTACAGGTATTGCCAGAATATTCGCAGCCGTCCACGCATAAAAGATGGTCGAGGCAAGCGGCGCATACTCCTGTTGTAAGACAAGCCCGAAGCTCCCGCGCCGCTCAAACAGGTTTGCGATGAAAGCGATGACAGGAACGAGGACCAGCGCAATGAAGAGCAGATGTTTTGCAGAGCGAAACAGTAGGAGCGCAGAAGCAAACGCGCCGCGCGTGCCAAACCCTTCGACGAGGAAAGGCCACTGCGTATAGAGCATATAAGAGGCGTCGGCCAGCAACGCAAAGAGCATCGCGGGCGCAAGCGGCGCGCGGTCTCGCACCTCGCTCATCCCGCGCGAAGGCGCGTAGAACATCAACAGCAGTGGATGTAACCAGTCAAGCATTTGTTAGCAAATGGTAAATGGTAAATGGTAAATAGACAAACGTGTCTTCCGACCATTTACCATTTACCATTTACCATTCACCAACTATTGTTCGTCTTCGTCGGATGCGTCCGGCCCTTCCGCTTTATGGGTCGCGGAAGGCGTTGGCAGTTCTCTATAGTCAGCTTCGTGCGAGATGACGCTCGCGCTCGTCAGAGGCCAGTAGCGGAAGAGCGCCTTGCCGTAAATATATTTTTCCGGCACGAGTCCCCAGATGCGCGAATCGCTTGAGTTGTCGCGGTTGTCGCCCATCACGAAATAGTAATGCTCTTTGACCTGCACGGGCGTTTGCGTCCGGTGGCCGAGGTTTCTCTGCGGGTCGAGATAAGGCTCGCTGATTTCCAGATTGTTAATCAGGATGCGGCCTTCGCGCACCTCAACGGTTTCGCCCGGAAGCCCTATGATGCGTTTGACGTAGCTTTTGTCTGGGTCGTTCGGATACCAGAAGACAACGATGTCGCCGCGCTCAAGCCGGGGCCAGCCGTAGCGTTCAAGCCGGGGCCAGTGATAGTAGATTAGTTTGTTAACGAAGATACGCTCTCCGTCGTGCAGGCGCGGGAGCATCGAAGTGCCTTCGACCTTGACCGGCTGGACCACGAAGACGACCACGATGACCGCCCCCATCAAAATGAAGATGAGGTCGCGCAGGAGCAGTCTGGCTTCGGCCCAGAATGCGCTGCGCGCCGCCACTCCGGGCTTCTGTACTTCAATATCTTTATCGTCATCTACGGCGATGCCGCCAAACACGGGCGCGCGCCTGCTTCTGATTCCAAACATAGTTTTCAAATAAGAGCTGTTCTTTGTCCGTAGTCCGTAGTCAGTTGTCCGTTGTTTGTGATTGCTAAGTTGAATGCTTTAGATAAAACAATCAATGCTGATAACACTCAAAGCAACGGACAACGGACAACTGACTACGGACAATCTTACGTTATCCGCGCCCCCAAGCTTTGTCAACGCGACATTCATAAGGGGGAGAGGGGTTGGGGGATGGTAGTAAAGACTAATCGAACTTGAGACATAAATATCCAGCGCCGGGCAGCAAGTCTTTAACTAACCCCTGACCCCCAACCCCTAATCCCTATCCCCTCTTCCTTGACAGCTTTTACTCCGCGTCTCTATCATCGCCTTTGAGCGTTGTGCCATCTCGAAAATTTCCCTACTCGCAAACACGGACGGAGGCTTGAAAGAGCGTGATTAAACTCGACATTGTGAACCGTGTCGCCGACCGCACGGGCGTACCTAAGATGAAGGCGGAACAGGCTGTGGATGCCCTTTTCCATTCGATGAAAGAGGCTCTGACGCGCGGCGAGCGAATTGAGCTGCGCGGCTTCGGCGTCTTTGTCGTCAAGCCCAGAAAGCGCGGCGTGGGCCGCAACCCGCGCACGGGCGAAGAGGTCGCCATCCCTTCGGGCAAGACCATCCGCTTCAAGCCCGGCAAAGAGCTACAGGCTCACGGCTTCGACACCGAACATGATGACGAACACCGGACAGACGAAGGCAACTCCCCACGCCTCCCCGACTCAGAGTTCTAAGAGCGGTGATGGGTGATAGGTGATAAGTGATAAGTAAAAGCTTTTCTCCTATCACCCATCACCCATCACCTATCACCGCTTTTCTATGTCTGAATCCATCCGCGCCATTCCGCCGTTTGTTGATGCGCCTGCGCCGTATGTGCGCCAGAGGGCCGCGCGCCCGACTGCGCGCGAGTGGGCACGCCACGCTGCGCTCTTTTTTCTAACATTCATTACGACCACCATCGCGGGCATCACGCTCGTGAGCACGGCTGAGCCGACGGTGCGCGAGCCTGTCTCATGGCTCGATTACATTCTTTACATTCCGGCCTACTACTTGAGCGCGGTCGCTGAAGTGTTGAAGCAAGCCGTCGCACAGCCGCACATTCTGGCGCAGGGTTTAACTTTCGCCGTCTCTCTGCTGGCAATCCTCGCGGCGCACGAAGCAGGTCATTACGTTGCCTGTCGCCGCTACGGCGTTGATGCGACGCTGCCCTTCTTCATTCCTGCGCCGCCGCTCTTCTTAGCCGGAACTTTCGGCGCGTTCATCAAGATCAAGTCGTACATCCCGACGAAGCGCGCGCTCTTTGACATCGGCGTGGCAGGGCCGCTCGCGGGTTTTCTGATTATCATTCCGGTTGCCATCGCAGGCATCTTAACTTCGCATCCCGCGCCGCAATCTCTCACAAACGGAGAGCTTCAACATGTGGTCATTTTTAACGACCCGCTTCTCCTGCGTCTCTTCGCGCGCGCGCTCGGCGTGCGGCTGGACAACATAGAGATTAATCCATTCTATTTCGCCGCGTGGATTGGATTGCTGGTGACGAGTCTGAATCTGATTCCTGTGGGCCAACTCGACGGGGGACATGCAACCTTCGCAGTCTTTGGCGCGAAGTCGCACAGGTGGATCGGGCGCGCGGCGTTTGTGATTGTGGCGACGCTCGCAGTGCTCGGCTGGTTTCTGCACGGCAGCCCGAGCGGATTCCTTTACACAATTCTTCTGGCCGTCATGCTTCGCGTCCGCCACCCGCAGACAGATGAGACGCAACCGCTCGGCATCGCGCGCACCATTGTTGCTCTCATCACACTGATTGTCTTTATTCTTTCGTTCTGGCCGTTCCCGATTACAATTAATTAGAGCAAAGTAATTCCCCAAAGCTCCTGAAAGGGGCGATATATCAGTAGCCCACGACGCCAGTCGTGGGAACAAGGCCAAGAGACAAACGAAGCCCCGTAGGGGCGGCATAAATAAAGAGACCAAGCAACGTCAATCTTAGATTTATGTCGCCCCTACGGGGCTTCAATTCTTTGTGCTTCTCTGTACCCACGACTCACGTCGTGGGCTACTGTTATTCCGCCCCTTTCAGGGGCTTCATGAAATTGCACTGCTTGCTTTTTCTTTGCGACATCAAACTTTTAAGCCGCCTCACCTGCTGGCAACAATCCTTTTATCTCCCTGACCACGCGCGCGACCTCCTGCTGGTCCGCGAGCGCAATCATGAAAAATTTGTAGCCTTGATGGAAGCACAAGACGCCGTTGGCGAAGAGCCACACGCCGTCAAGGAACGGATTGCCGCCGAGAAGCCAACTGATGGGAGCGCCGACAATCGGGCCGGGTTGAAGTATCTGCGCCCACATCGCCGCACCCGCCGCGCAACTGAACGCGCCCAGGAGCGGCGCACCGACATACTTCGTAATCTTGCGCTCAAACTCGACCCGCTCGCGCTCTGCTTCCGTCAAATTTCCTTTTGAGATTAAATCTTCCTGCTTGCGCAGATAGCCGTCAAACTTTTCGCTCACTTTGCGCAGGCCGTAAACGGGCAGCGCGGAGTGTGTGAACCAGTGCGGGTGCGCGCCTATGAGCACAGAGTCTAGACCGGGAAACGACGCGCCCGCTCTCACGCCCAACACGAGCGAGAACCCGACGAGCGCAGCTTTGCCGGGATTCTCTTTGGCCCAATAGCCTGCTTTAAGGAGGCCCGTCGTGGCGGCTGTGGAAGCGCGTGTGAGCCGTGCGCCCACATCATAAACTTGAGAGGCG
>JBAWGU010000461.1:0-5317 GCA_049593215.1 Pyrinomonadaceae bacterium | reverse complement strand
GGCGGGCACAGCCCGCCTCTAAACGATCATGTTTGTTTGACAATCTTAATGATGTGATCGCTAACGATTGCCAAGCAAATAGACGGTTGTGTCTGGATGATAGGTTTTCCAGTCGAACCAGTAATCGCTGAGAGTTTCAATCTTGCGTAATTGTTTCCCCTGAAGCTGCCCGCTTATCGCTGTGCCTGTGAAGTCCCACTCGCTCCCCGTCTCGCCGTCAACGAGCCGCAGGGGTGAAGCGTTCGGCTTCGCAAAAAATTCGAGAGTGCGCGTGCCACTCCCGTCTTCAACAGTTCTTTCAAATGCTCGCACGGATTTTTTGTCTTCACCCAGGACGACCAGCACGGGCTTACCTTTGAGCGTGTCTAAAACAGGACTCTGCTTTTGCAGCGCGTCAAGCGGGTAAGCTTTCGACGCACCGTTAAAGACCAGACCGATGACGAGCGTGCGCGCTTCTAAACTTTTATCATTCGAGAGAGTCGCAACAGGCATTTTCGCCACGTGCTCTTCCCAATCTGCCGGAGCATACTCGCCTTTTGCAGCCACGCGCTCATCAGGCTTGAGCACGCGCCCTTGCGGCTGTTCGCTCTTCCACACGGCGAATGTGATCTCGTCTTGAGCGACAGGTTTGAGACGCTTGCCTTTGAGCGGGCCGAGGATGGCTTCGCCCGTGACCTGCTGCCACCACGTTCCGGTCTCTTCGTCGCGCATGATGAAGTTCTGGTTGTTGATGCCAGAGAGATGAAAGTGTAGCGTGCGCCCTTCGATGTTTGTTTCCCACACCAGACCGGTGTGACAGAGCGTTCAATATGTAGCGACGATAGGCACGCCGCCGACAGTATCCTGCACCACATGATGATAGGCCATCAAACGCACAGGATACGCGACAGCTTCCTTCTTTATCTCTACGGCAATCACCATGTCTGTGTCATTAACAAACGACGCTTCGCTCGCCTTCACGTATGAGCTGCTGGCGAGCGGATTGAACATCCACTCGAAATGGTTCTGCCGCGCAAACCACGTCGCCGCACAGGTCAACAAGAGCAGCAAGACCATTGCACCCTTACGCCACCAACGCCGCGCCCCGCGCCAGAGCCGGAAGGTCAAGGCCATAACCGCCAGAGCCAAAACTATCGTCACAAAAGGGGACCAGCTTTTCAGAGCATAAGAAATCTCCAGCCCGCGCTGCGTCTGCGGTCGAAAAGGTTGGATCAGAAAAGCCGGAATAAAAACGATAGCCAACGCCGCAAGCACGAAGATAAGCATCATGGCCCATGCTGCTCGACGATTAAGTAAGGCAACAGGCTTTGAATGAAGTTTGTTTGAAACGTTTTCCATGTGATAGCTCACCGTAGTTTTTACTCATTAGCTTTGAGCGTTGCCGGAAAAGCTTATAGCGGAATTTCAATAAAGTCTCCCACTCTAATGCTCGCCAACGCCGCTTCGATGGCAGGAATTATTGTTTCAACTACAGGCACTTGATTGCTTGGCAGCAGAATGAATGCAAGTTTTAGCTGGCTGAGGTTTTGTTGATAGCGCAGATTTTTGTCTGTCGTAATGAAGACTTCAAATTGCGCTTCCACCAGAGTGAGCAGTTCACCGTTTTTAATTCCGGCCCATCCCATCTCCTGCACCGTGCTGATGTCGTGCGCTAGCAATCGCCTTTTGACTAGACGCGGTGTGCATTCGTCGAGCAGGATTTTCATGCGGCCTTGCTCAAGCGCGTGATGGCTTCTTTGGAGAATTCCAATACCTGAACCGCCTGCTCGCGCGTGACCGTTGGAAAATTGTCGAGGAACTCATCTAGTGTTAGACCTGCTGCGAGATTATCGAGCAATGCCGCTACCGGCACGCGCGTCCCGCGAAAGACGGTCGCGCCGCTCAAGATGTCCGGGTCGCTGGTGATGGGCAAGCGCGCGATCTCTGCTTCGAGCGTTAGCATTCTATTTTCTCCTTATATCAGCGAGCCTTAAATATTAGCATCATTCATTGACCTTGAGCACAGCGAGGAAAGCTTCCTGCGGAATCTCTCCGCAAACAAGCTATGATTTTGAGAGATCACGCTTTGATTCTGCAAAGACCGCTTCTTCTATATCTATGCGCTCTTCAATAATTCTCTTCAGCCAAGCCTGCACGCTCGCTTCACGGTGCAGTCGGGCAAAAAACGCCGCGCGAGCAGCCAACTCTGATGGGAGCGAGACGGGAGAGGGCTTTGATTTACGCACGCTTATAGGCTTTCCCCATGCTCCATCATCATCAGCCTGCGCGACGACGATTCTATCAATCTCTTCTTCGGAAAGATTTCTTCTTTTCTTACTCATATATCCCATCCGGTAATAATCCGAACAACATTATTCGGTTTAAGTTGAAAGATAATTTTGAGTGAGCGGCCTCCAATAGTTCGACCAAACAGTTGATAGCGATCTTGATAAGACTTGTTGTGGCGCACCTCAAAGTCGGAAAAGAAACATTCCACAGCTTCCTCAAAAGTGATGTGATGCGCGGCAAGTTCGTCGCGTTGAAAATCATACTCGAAGTCGGTTGGTGTAAAACGACGCCAATTTACCATCACTCATTGACTTTGAGCACGGCCAGAAAAGCTTCCTGCGGAATCTCCACGCGGCCCACTTTCTTCATGCGCTTCTTGCCCTCTTTCTGTTTTTCGAGGAGCTTGCGTTTGCGCGTGATGTCGCCGCCGTAGCATTTGGCGATGACGTTTTTGCCGAGGGCTTTGACGGTTTCGCGTGCGATGACTTTGTTGCCGATGGCGGCCTGAATGGGAACTTCAAAGAGTTGGCGCGGTATCAACTGCTTCATCTTCTCTGCGAGCAGGCGACCCTTAGCTTGCGCTGTGCTGCGATGGAGCACGAGCGAGAGCGCGTCAACGGGTTCGCCAGCGACGAGCACGTCGAGTTTGACGAGATCGCTTTCCCAGTAGCCGTTGAAATGATAGTCGAGTGAAGCGTAGCCGCGCGAGACGGATTTCAGGCGATCATAAAAGTCTAAGACGATTTCGTTCAGAGGCAATTCGTAAGTGAGCATCACGCGATTGGAGGCGATGTACTCAAATTTCTTCTGCACGCCGCGCTTCTCTTCCAGAAGCGGAAGGATGCCGCCTAAGTAATCATCCGAAGTGAGAATCGTGGCGAGAATAACAGGCTCTTCAATCTTGGCGATGTTGACAGGGTCGGGCATCTTGGCGGGCGAGTCAATTTCCATCACCGTGCCGTCTGTCGTCGTAATCACGTAGCGCACGCCGGGCGCGGTCGTTATCAGATCAAGATTGAACTCGCGCTCTAAACGCTCCTGCACAATCTCCATGTGAAGGAGGCCGAGAAAGCCGCAGCGAAAGCCGAAGCCGAGCGCGGTGGATGATTCGGGTTCGTAGAAGAACGAAGCATCGTTCAGGCGCAGTTTGTCGAGCGCGTCGCGCAGTTCCTCGTATTGATTTGTGTCTATAGGGTAGAGACCTGCGAAGACCATCGGCTTGATCTCTTGAAAGCCGGGGAAAGGTTCTTTCGTCGGACGCGCACTCTCCGTGATGGTGTCGCCGATTTGAACGTCTGCGACCTCTTTGATTGAGGCTGTGAGAAAGCCGACTTCGCCGACGCCTAGATTATCAATCGGTGTCGGGCGCGGGCGATTGACGCCGAGAGTTTCAACCTGATAGTCGCGGCCCGTGTTAAAGAAACGAATCTTCATGCCGGGCTTGACGCGTCCGTCAATAATGCGGAAGAGGACGATGACTCCGCGATAAGAGTCGTACCATGAATCGAAGATGAGAGCTTTGAGCGGCGCGTCCATGTTTCCTTTTGGTGAAGGAACATCGCGCACGATGGCTTCTAAAACTTCTTCGACGCCCTGACCTGTTTTCGCGCTGGTGAACACGGCGTTGTGCGTGCCAAGACCGATGACGTGCTCAATCTGCTCGATGGCTTTTTCGGGTTCTGCGCCGGGCAGGTCAATCTTGTTGATGACAGGGATGAGTTCGAGATTATTTTCAATCGCAAGGTAAGTGTTGGCAAGCGTCTGAGCTTCCACGCCCTGCGACGCGTCAACGACGAGGAGCGCGCCTTCGCAGGCAGAGAGCGAGCGCGAGACTTCGTAGGTGAAATCAACATGGCCCGGCGTGTCAATTAAATTCAGTACGTACTGCTGACCATCCTGCGCTTTGTAATCGAGGCGGACGGCGTGCGACTTGATGGTGATGCCGCGCTCGCGCTCAAGGTCCATATCGTCTAAGACCTGTTCGGACATCTCACGGTCTGTGAGCGCGCCTGTCAGTTGCAGCAAACGATCCGCCAGCGTGGACTTGCCGTGATCTATGTGCGCGATGATGGAAAAATTTCTTATCTGTTCTGGATTCATAAGAGCAGTTTTCAGTTTTCGGTTTTCGGTTTTCAGAGAAAAGCTCAACAGCCTCTTGCTGAAAACTAAAAACTGAAAACTTATCTTGTCGCTGCTTTTATAACAAAACGAGCGTGAAACCGCACGCGCGTTGGTCTCTTTCCATAGCTATATCCTCGAAGAAAGCTTTAAAAGGCTGGCTGTTAAGCAATTAAGTCAGGCTTTGGAATGGGACGCGTTTGCGTGTCGTTTGCCTGTCCGGACGGGATAGGGCGGTAATTTTTTTTACTTTTAAGCGAAAAAAGCTGAAAAAAAAGTTGACCCCAGAGCTTTAGAGGGATAAAGTTACGTACCGCTCAAGTTATAATTGAGAGCGGAGTGGCCTAACAGGCAGGGCCGTTTTGGTCCAATCGTTTTAAGACGGCGTTATCCTGACGAAGGGAAATCGTTATGACCTCCAAGCATCGCAAGTTTTTTTCAGCAGTCGCTATCTTTACACTCTTTGCTGTATCGCAGGTTTACGTACAGGCAAACTTGCTCACCACGAGCGCGGCAGCCCCATCAGCGCAGGCCATCACAGCCAAGCTGACGACCAGAGGCAGTCAGCCCATCATGGTCAACGGCAGCAGCACTAACTCCGGCTCAACAATTCTGACCGGAGCCACCATTGAGACTCCTGACGGGGTGGGCGCGACAATTGATCTTGGCCCTCTGGGTAAACTAGAGCTAGCTCCGAACACTACGGTCCAGTTGGATTTCTCCGATGGCAATGTGAAGGTGAAGCTCATCAAGGGCTGTGCCATCCTGAGAACGAAGAAGAACACGGAAGGTGAGATGGAGACGGATCAAGGCTCGGCAGGCAAGACGGATAAGAGTAAAGCAGGAGTTTTGGATTACTGTATGCCGCCGGGTGGTGGCGCTCCGATGGCCGGTCAGGCTGCGGGCGCTGGCGCAGGCGCTGCCGGGACGG
>JBAWGU010000460.1:0-17867 GCA_049593215.1 Pyrinomonadaceae bacterium | reverse complement strand
CACCAACACAGGCGAAGAAACAAACGTCGCTTCCGGTCCAACTCTCGCGCCAACGGCGAACGCGCCCGCCGCCGCAGAAATTATTTCACGCTATGAGATGGCGTCCGGCCTGCCCGCGTCAATCTTGCGCGCCGTGGAAAAATTCAGAGTGGAAAATTTTGGGCCGTCCGACAGCGATGCTCACAGGCATTATGTCCTGCTTGACAACGAACATGCGCTGGAGGCTGCGGCAAAAGCTGCACGCTCTTTCGGCTTCACAGTCGAGGTCGCGCATGATCTTGTCGAGCAGCCGGTTGACGAAGGCTGCGCCACGCTCTTAGACAGGCTCTTTGCTCTCTCGCGCAGCGCGTCGGGCAACGAGCGTCGCGCGGCCTGTCTTATCTCAGGCGGTGAGTTTGTCTGTCCCGTGCGCGGAGCGGGCGTGGGCGGGCGCAACGGCGAGACTGTGCTGCGTTGCGCTTTAGAAATTGAAGAACGAAAGAAGATTGATGAGAGAATTGCTGGCTCAAATGTCGTCGTGCTCAGCGCAGGCACAGACGGCATTGACGGCAACAGTCCTGCTGCGGGCGCGTTAGCGGATGAAGAGACTATCAAGCGCGCTCTCGCTCTCGGTCTTGATGCAAAAACTTTTCTTGAGGACAGCGACGCCTACAGTTTTTTTAAGTCTCTGGATGAGACGATTATCACGGGGCCGACCGGAACCAATGTGCGCGACGTTCGCATCATGCTCTCGTTTTGAATAATTTTAGTTGCGGTTAAATTTGAAGATGAGTGAGAGGAAAATTGAGACTCACCGCAGAGACGCAGAGCATTCGCAGAGGAAACACAGAGAAAAGCATTCAATTCTCTGCGCTATCTCTGCGATGACTCTGCGTCTCTGCGGTGAACAGCATCTATCGCTACACTTCACTTAAATCTCAACCACTACATTTGACTCCCAAGCCTCGTGAGTAATATAAGAAGCAGGGCGACCGTTTTGCTCACAAATTTTTAGGAAAAAACTTCGTCGAGGAACTTCTGAGATATGTCCACAAACGTCACCGAAAACCCGCACGCTCAGCCTTCTCTTGAGCGAGAATCTGCAACGCATCTTTCGCTTCGTGAATTGAAAGAGAAGATTAGAGCGTTGCGTGAAGTCCCTGCGCTTGAGACGGTCGGCGAATGGCTGCGAGAGCTTCAAGTCACCGAAGACGACCTGCGCCCGTATCGTTCCTTCAAGCCGAAGACGTATGCGCGCCATCGCGTCTGCCGCAGCGATCATGCAGAGTTGCTCGTTCTCTGTTGGAAGCCCGGACAGCGCACGCCGATTCACGATCACAACGGCTCGCACGGCGCAGTCAGAGTCTGCGAAGGCGTGATGTGGGAAACGATGTTTGCTCAGGACGAAGCGCAGAAGCTCTATTACCAGTCGGCCTGCGAATGGACCAGCGGCGGCGTCACCGGAGCCGATGTTCCTGACATACACCAGCTCGGCAACCCGGAAGTGAGCGGGCAGGATTTAGTCACACTGCATCTCTACGCGCCGCCGCTCGGCGTCCTCAACACCTACAAGGTCGGAAGCTCAGAGGTCGGCCACTACACCCCTGATGAATTCATGGACGGCGCAGGAATATAAGAGCAAGGCGGAAGGCGGAAGGATGAAGGATGAATTAAGGACTGTCAGTGGTCTGTGGTCTGTGGTCAGTTGTAAAAGAAGAAAAACAACGGACAAAGGACGACGGACGACGGACAGCTTTTCTTTCATCATTTCTCTTCTCTTCGCTTCGATCCTTCTTTTTAGTTGTTCATCTCACACGAAAACTGAAGAACAGAAGAGCGCGCAGGAATTGACGGTTGCTGCGGCTGCTAACCTGACGGATGCTTTTGGCGAATTGGGAAAGCAGTTTACGGAGCAGACGGGCATTCGTGTGGTTTACAGTTTCGGTGCGACCGCAGACCTTGAGAAGCAGATTGAAAATGGAGCGCCGTTTGATGTTTTTGCCTCAGCCGATGTCGAGCATGTGGACGCGCTGCGTAGCGCGGGGCTTCTCACGGAAGACACGCAGGCTATTTTCGCGCGCGGGCGGCTGGTCCTCTGGACGCCGCAGGGCAGCCGCGTCTCGCTCGATAAGATTGAAGACATTACGCGCGCAGATGTCGAGCGCATTGCTATTGCCAAGCCGGACGTTGCGCCTTACGGGCGCGCTACAGTCGAAGCCCTGCGCGCTCTTAAACTCTGGCAGGGCGTCGAGCCGAAAGTCGTTTACGCCCAGAACGTCTCTCAAGCCAAACAGTACGCCGCCACAGGCAACGCCGACGTGGCCTTCATCCCGCTCTCATTAGTCCACGCAGGCGAAGGCCGCGCCATAGAAGTTGACGAGCACCTCCATCAACCCATCAACCAGAGCATAGCTGTTATCAAAGCTTCCGGTAAGCAAGACGGCGCGCGCCGTTTTGTCGCTTTTGTTCTGAGCACGGAAGGACAGGCCTTGTTTGAGCGGTACGGCTACAGGAAACCAGAGTAAGAAGAGCATGGAGAGGAGAGCAATGCGATTTATTTTTTGATTCCGGTAAACTTTCTCCAACGTCTTTGCAATTCTTCAGAGAAATCTTTAGCTGCGCCCCAATAGACCATCATTCCCATGCTTCCAAAATAATCTGTTAAATATTTCGACTGCGGCGCAAACGGATTGCCGCCACCTGTCTCCAATGGCAATTGAACCACGCCCACTTGTCGAGACCACTTGGTTTTTTTTGACGACAAGCGGCCAATAAGTCCGCTAAAGATTCTATCCGTTGCTTCGAAACCCATCACCAGGAGTATTGACATGTCCAGAGCTTTCCGTAAAAGCATCTCATTTACGGTTCCTGTAGCCCTCCCAGACCTAGTTGGAGCTTTCAGTGTCCTCATCTCAATGAGCGCGCCAAACTGATCAAGGTCGGTGACAAGCAAACTTTCAAGGTATCTGTAATTACCATAAAGATGCATTACGAGGGGTCGAGACGGAGACAGAGACGGAAAAGGCTGATAACTAGTAGGAGAGGAAATGATGATAGGGAGTTGTCTATGCTTGCGCACAAGCGCCTCTTCAAGATAGTCATGATAATTGGTTGTAATGTAAAGCGGGAGTGGAAGAGCAGCCAGCATATCATATGACTGACGCTCGACCTCTGACACAGTAGTTGCCTTATCTTCCTTCAGCAACAATTCTTTGACAAACATATCGTCGTATTGCGTAGCAATGTATTCGGCTACCCGTGACAGGTTTGCCTTATCGTCGAAGGGATAGTGATACCTCTCTGCCCAGCGACGCGCAATGGCGTCGCTGGTTCCGGTAGCGCCGAGGTCAGGGCCAATTATCGGGAGGCAGCTTCCCTCTTTGATCCGGCGCAGCAGGATTTTCCATTGACTCTCGCTGAGACCAGCTTTAATCGCAACAGGCGCAGTGCGCACTTTTCTGCGCGAGTCTTGATGCTCTTTCCAATCAACAAGAATCAACTCGGCCCGGCTTGAGGCTTTGCCTGCGCGTCCTTTGGAAATCCTCTCCAAAGCTCCCTGCGCCTGTAATGAGAGTCTCTCGTTAGGCAAGACCGAGGCGAGTATGTTCACAGCTTCTTCGCTTCTGATTTGACTTAGCACGGAGATTGCGCCCTCTGCCAATGCGGCGCTTTTCAAAGCCCACTGCAAGATGCGCATGGCCTCTCTCGTCCTTATCTCTCCGAGCGTTTCCAAAACGACCGGGGCCAACACATCTTGTTGCAGCGCAGCGCGCAAAAGATTCATCGCGCGTTTCGTTCTTAACTCGCCCAACAGCCTGATGGCATTCTCCGCCTGCTCTATGCGTCCCTCTTTACTTGAAATCCTATCTTTAAGAATTTGCCAAGCGACAGGTTTTTCAAGGGAGTCATTTTGAAACCAACGCGTTAGATGATTACCATGCTCAAGGGCGGCGATGAGCATAAACTCTGCTTCTTTGGGAAGAAGTTCATCCAGCGCCTCCATCTGCCGCGAGAGAGTCTCAAAATCTTCCGTTGAGAGATAGAGCAGGCGCAGATCATCTTCTGTTAGAGGCTTGACTTTGCCCGCTCCCCCCTTCTTTTCTCTTTGATTAATCGTCTCTTGCCTCCGCGCAGCCTTCTGTGTGGCTGTTCTGAGCAGACGCCTCAGCCCGATGGCTTGCACACGCTGGCGCAAGTGGTCTGTATGCCCCGCCAGATAGTCGCTGGTCCATTCAATGTAGATTTCGTCATACCGTGTGCTTCTGCGAATCAAGTGCAATCGCCGCAGTTGCTCAATCAGAGCGCGAAGAGATGTCTTATTCGTGCCAAGCGATTTGACCAGTTCATTGAACCCGCGTATGTACTTCGTGCCGCGCTCAGTTCCGAGCGTCGGGAGAAGTTTCTCGAAGAGAAGCAACTGCTCATCAGAGAGATGTTGCTCAAGGTCTTTCTCCAGCCGCCGGTGAAGAATTTCCAGCGCGCCGCCGAGTTGCTCGTATTCGTCAAGGCGAAGATGACCGTCTTTTTTGTTCTGCCAGAGCGTATCGCAAACGATTTGCAGACGCGCAGGCTCGACTCTCTCATCCACAGCCAAGTCCTTAATCACAGACTCTACGAGCGGAGCCTCAACCGTCACGTTAAATTTTTGCGCAGGCTGCGTAATCGCGTCGCTCGCCTGCGTCGCATCAAACCAACGCAGCCTCAAATTTGAATCATTATGAAAGATTGAAGGAATCTTTTCGCGGAAGGCGTCCATCTCAATGAAAAACTCTTCGCGGAAACAGAAGACTTGATGCACGCCTGACGCGCGATCATGGTAGAGGCTCGCTACCGTGGAGATGAACTTCGCAGCTTTTTCCGGCGACTTCTTATAGATATAGATAAAGAACTCTTCAAACTGATCGAAGAAGAGCACAATAGGCTTGTTCAACCGGACGACGGCATTCCTTAATTGGTCGTTCAGGGATTTCTTCACGAAATTCTGCGGGATGAGCTTTCTCCTGCGTAGAGCCTTGCGCGCAGATTCCGTCGGGTCTTTCTCAACTCGCACGTAGAATGTTCTGTAATCAAGTTTTTCAAGACGGGGACGCACACCTGCGTTGATGAGCGAAGTCTTGCCGCTCCCCGTGCGCGCAAACAGCAGGACGAGGCGCGTTGAGATAACATCGGAGAGCAGCGTCTCAATCTCGCGGTCACGTCCGAAGAAAATGCCGCTATCGTTGATATCGTAATAGTCTAAAAATTTATAGGGCTGATCCATCTGCCTACCTCTTCTAAGGTTGTCAGGCCCGGCAAACGCCCTTTGCGTTTAAGGTATGCCAGCCGCTTTGCATCTCTGTGTTAATTCATCTGCGAAGTCGTAGAGGTCCACGTTGTAGATTTCGACGAGTTTCTTACTCCAAAACTCAACCCAGAAATCATTAGGGTCTTTTTGAATGGCGAAAGACTTGAAAGCTCTATGCGGATTAATTTTTTCAATCAGACCTTTATAGATGGTGCGAAAATCCCAATCTTCCAAGCTGTAGCCAAGAAAGAGGATGGTGCTCGGAGTAATCCTACTCTCGATAAACTGCGGGATGCCGATTCTCTCTTCCCTTCTGCCTGCTACAGTAAGAAATTCGATGTAGTCGTCCTCTGTGATGATGACCGGATACTCATTATTTTCATCAAAGGTTCCGTGTATCTTATAGACAATAACCTTGTCATAGATGCTCAATCTATCAAACAGCTTTTGTGTCTCTTCTATGTTGAGGAATCCTTCGATGGGCTGGACTAGCGGCTCTAATTGCTTACCCTCATCCGACAGAGCTTGTTCCATCAAACAATCATAGTTTGTTGTGATAATAAGTTTGAAAGGTAGGCTGGCGAGATTTTTAAGCAGCGGAGAAGGCTTGCAGTTTTCATACGGCAGAATGGTCCTTAAGCCGCTGATTAATTGAGGCCTGTCGGTCTCAAACTCATATTCGAGTGCGATGCGCGCAAGATTCTCGCGGTCTCTGCCTTTGAAGTCGCTCACCTCCTCGATAAGCTTGCTGGCAACTCCGCAACCGAGCGGCAGCCCCTGATAATTTCGACCAGCGTCGCTGACGTTCACGCCTGCACCCAGAAATGGCACGCAGCGATCTTCGGAAATGCGATTAACAATCAGGTTCCAGTGAGCTTTCGTGATGCTGGTCCTCGCAGCCATCTCTTTCCTCCGATCTCTTTAATGCTAGTAGAACTATACAATAGCCTGTCAACTATGTTCCGGCGAGTTTGCAGATGCGCGCTCCCCTTACAAATGTGGACCGCAGCTTGAGCCTGTGCATATTTCTTTCGTTCTCATTCGCGCACAAAAGTTTCTATCTTTAACTCACGTCCATCCGTGCTGACGCTGATTGTGCCGCTCTGGCCTGTGGTGAGAATCTGTGCGCCGGTTGCGCGCCAGCGTTCCGTGATTTCCGCGTGCGGATGGCCGAAGGGCGAGTTGAGGCCGACGGAGATGATGGCGAGCGTCGGGCGCGTCGCGTTGACGAAGGCTTGTGTGGATGAAGTCCGGCTGCCGTGATGAGCGACTTTGACGAGATCGCATTTGAGTTGGTCCTGAGCGGAAATAAGATTCTCTTCAGCCTCTTTCTCGGCATCGCCTGTTAAGAGAAAAACTCTCTCGCCGAATCTGAGGCGCAGGACAACGGAATCGTTGTTGCGCGAAGGCGCGTTTGCGTCCGTCGTGTAAGGAGGCCAGAGCACGTCCGCCTTGACGCCGCCGAAATCAAACGCATCACCTCTGCCAACCATGTAGAGAGGCACGCCGCGGCTCTCGGCAGTTGCGGCGAAGCGCGCAAACTCCGCATCGTTCGCAGGCGCGCGTGCGACCAAACCCGCGCGGACTTTGAAGTTGCGCGCAACGTCTTTGAGGCCGTCTATGTGATCTGCGTCGGCGTGCGTCGCCAGAATATAATCAATGTGGTCCAGCCCTCGCCACCACAGATACTCGGAGACAACAGCCTCGCCTATGCTCCGCGTATCGCGCTCGAAAGGTGCGCTCAACGTCTCTTCTTCATCCAATCTTCTGCGCTGTGTGTAAACGGGTCGGCCACCAGCGTCTATCAAGAGCGTCGTTCCGTCAGGCATTGTCAGAAGCGCGGAGTCGCCCTGCCCCACGTCAAGAAAATCCAGATGCAAACGCCCGTCAGCTTTTCCCGCGCTGAATGGATGAAGAACGATGATGAGAAGCAGCGACGCGAAAGCTAAGGCCACGCGCTGCGGTTTGAAAATCTTAAAAGCGTTGCTGTCGTCAACACTCTGAGGCTCACGCCTGAGCGGTCTGAAACAAGCTAAGGCGAAGATGAGAATGGCGAGCGGCAGATAGTAAAGGATATAAATTGCGCTTGCCCATCCAGTGTACTCAGGCAAACGCATGGACGCGATGCCTGTGCGCTGAAAGAGATCAACGCTGTGGACCATTATCCAGTTAAGTTTTTCCGCAAGCTGTATGAGCGGCGCGGCGAAAGCGCCAGCGCTCAGTTGCGTAAGCGCAAGCGCAAAGAGTGCGACCAGCGCAAGCGTTGCCATCAATGCGCTGACCCAGATGTTTAAGATGAGAGAAGCGAACGAGAGACGATGAAAGTAGAGAACGAGCAGAGGCAACAGACCGAGTTGCACGCTCACGGAGACTGTCATGGCAACGAAGGCGTAGCGCATCAGCCTTTGCACATGCAGACGTTCCAGCCTTGCCGCGAGTGGAGTCTTGAAAAGATTATAACTCCATGCAGAGCGCGCCATCTCGCGTCTCCAACGCCGCTCGCTCCAGAAGAGAATCTCCCCAAAAATCCGAAACCAGCGCGGGCAGACGGGCGGGTAAGGCGTCTCGTGCGTCGGATGCCATTCGCCTATTTCCCGCAACTTCTGTGTCAGAGGCCACGCCAGCGAGACAATCATCAACACGGAGAGAAACGTCAGTTGAAACGAAGGGTCGAAGAGGTCGCTCGGACGCAAGACGAGCAACGCGATAGCCGCTCCGCCAAGCGCGTTGATGGAATTAGCGCGACGAGACAGGACAGGCGCGAGCGCCACCACTGTGAACATCAAAGCCGCGCGCACCACGGACGCTTCCGCTCCGACAGCAAACGTGTAAGCCCACAGAAACGCGCACGAGACGATGAACTGCCAGGCACGTTTCTTTGTTATCAATCGTGCGATGAGCATGATGAGGCCACCGATAAAACTGATGTGCAGGCCACTGATGACCAGCACATGAAACGTCCCGCCCTCACGAAATCGCTCCGACGTATCGCGCGAGAGATAGTTGCGGTTGCCCAAGAGCGCGGCATTCAAGACTCCCGCCGTCTCCGTTGAAAATCTTGCTCCGATTAAATTAACCAGCCGCGCGCGCCATTCATAAATCAGGGCAAGCGGCAGAAAGACTCGCTCGTCATCAAGACGCTCCACGAGCAAAGGACTCTTAATCGTCGCGGTCGCGTCGAAGCCTCTGCGCTCAAGATATTCCGTGAACTGTGCGACGCCCGGATTGCGAAACCTCTGCGCTCGCTCAAGCGCCACCATCACACGCACGCGCGCCCCGTAACGCAGTTCGAGTTTTTCATACTCCTCGCGCGCGAGATCGTCTTTCGCAATGGCGAAGAGTTGGACCGCGCCCGACGCTTCCTGCTCCTGCTCTTTGGCGCGCAACTTCTCGACGCGCAACGTGAGATAAAAACCATCCGGCGCACTCTCCGGCATCCGCTCGATGACGCCCGTGACCTCTACGGGGTCGCCCGACGCGATTTGACCGCTCTCGTAAAATCGCTCGACACGATTAGCGGCGACACTTCGCTTCTCCACAATCGCCAGCGTCTCTCCCGCCAGCAGGAATGCGATTGCGAGCAGCAACGTACACAGCCCCATGCGCTGACGAGATAAGAAATAGATGATGAGCAAACAGCAGAGCGCGCACAACACAAGCAAGATCGAAACATGCAGGGCAATGAAATGAGCAGCAAGAATGCCCGCAGCGAACGAAGCAGCCAACAGCATGAGTGGGTGCGGCGCGAAAGAGGATTGGAGAGGAACCCTGAGCATAGAAATCAAAACCAGTCATCCACGGCACGCTCATCGCGCCTGAAGATTTTTACAGGTAAATTTTTCAAAGTGCTAAAAACAGAAGTCAATGCGACTGGAAGGCCAAAAACCACCCATTTGACACAGAAGTGCTTGCGAATGGATACAAAAGTGGATGCGACAAGTTTAAGGATTTACAAGAGTGCATGCGACGAGTTGTAGTTGGTTAAGTTGGTATAAGATCCAACAAACGGGTATATTGACTCACCCCTTACGCTTTTAGCGACTAATAGTATCTAACAAGCCGTGCTACTTTTAGTGAATTTGGATCCCGAATATGTTCATACATTTTAAGACTTATCCTTAATGCTTCTTCAGCCTCTTTATCTCTTCGAAGAGATCGCAGCGCTCTACCTTTTACATACAAAGCATCAGCAACACCCCAAATAAAATTACACTCCTTACTTCCGGCCAGCTTATAACTACGTTCCGAGAAGGACACTGCGGCTTCCGGCTCACCTTTTAGTAGCATTGTTTCTGCCGCTACATTCAGAAGCTCGCTCATGTGCAGTCTGTATCCGCATTCTTCCGCAACAAGCCATCCTGCTCTAAAGGCACTCTCCGCCTCCAAAAACTTTTGTTGAAGGACGTAGAGCTTAGCAAGGTTAAGTTTGGAGATTGTAATTATCTCTTGGCTTGAAGTTCTACTCCCCCAGTCTAAACACATTCTAAGAAGTCCTTCGGCCTCTTTAAAGTCTTCCTTGAAGATGTAGGAACAGGCCAGCAGAACTCTCCACCTTACAGCATGCTTATTTATATCTAGTCTCAGAATATCTTCGCGATGTTCTATGATAAGTCTTGCCGTAGATTCTGTTGCTCGCCGAAATTGAATAACGACCTTCCAAAAATTACCATGAAACGACCACCAATCGTCACATAGAAGTACTGGTGGGACATCAACGTGGTTTGCGTTTCCATCTGTTAATTCGTTAATAACATGCAAACATGATCTCAAAGGTTGCCGTTCCTCAAAATGATCTCGCTTGTATCTTTCTATTTTCTCTTTTAGCTCTTCGCCGCTATATGACTGAAAGAAACTCTTTAAATCGACTATTTCTCGTTCTTTAATTTGGTCATTCTGTTCTATCCAGAATGAATTAGCTAGAGACTGAGCAGATTGTAATTCACCAGTTATAATATGGTAGTTAACCAATCGTATATTGGCTTGCAAGAAATTATCATCTTGCCAGTTCTGTGAGCAGCGTCTGGTGTGAGCTTTTAACGAAGATACTGCCATACGCATATTTCCCAGTTCTGCGGCGAAAAGCGAACGTTGCAAATAAAAGTCACTTAATTGCTGCTGTGTCAGGCCATATGGAGTGCCAGGCGGGACGTGGCCGAGAGGGGTAAAAGTATGTAAAATGGCATCGCCACGTTGATAGGTTCCAAACTTTTCTCCAATCATCTGATACCCGCCCATTTTATCTAGAAATATAGACAATGCGTTTCTATTATCTCCTGCTTTAACTGAGTGATATACAAGTTCCTCAAGAAGATTAAGATTATCTTCATCATATGTGACTAATTTTTCTGAAACCCTTTGAGTCAACACAAATACAACATTCCTATGAATATCCTGTGTGTTGGTTAGTCGGTGGTAAAAATACTCCCTAACTGCGGGGTGAGTGATGTAGTTCTGCTGTGCATCAGCTTGTTCAATATACACAAGTTTGCGATTGTTGAGTCCGTGTAAAGCATTCATTAATTCTGGTGAGCTTAACTGTTGTACTCCGCCAAATTTCTTCCCCCCTTTCTCTTTAACTATCAACTGCATCAACGTGGCATTTGAAGCCGGAAATCGAAAGCAACTCAAGATTGTCAACACATCAAATTCTTTTTTGGGGAGTTTCTGTTCATAGAAGCGAAATAATCTAGCTAACCGTTGTGCTTGTTTTTCACCATGCACGTTCCCCTTCAATGTCTCAATCGAAGGTAACTCAGCCGCCTTCCTAGGATCACCATTAAAAAAGTCGCGTAGAATTTGCGCTAAGTGGTCAAGAGTCAGGGCGTGAGCGCCGAAATCATTAACTAGCGTTGTTAATATACTATCTCCCCCTTGGACACCTCGATTCCTAAGCATCTGTATTGCACTATCCAATGGTAGCTGATCTAATTTTAGTTCCTGATACCCACGTCCTCTCCAGTTGGATAAGTCGGAAAGGGGGTAACGGCTTGTGACTACCGCTCTAATATTCCCTATACCATCTGCTAAGCGACGCAGTAATTTTCGTAAAGGCTTGTCTTGTAACTCACCCAAGACAGAACCATCTTCCAATGCAGAATTAGTGCCATCTTCTTGAACTCTCTCAATGCCGTCTAAGACCAAGAGGATACGCAGATCAAGATGATTCAGCAAAAACTCTTCAATTTTTGTAACAGCATCAACTCGAAAATCATTCTGCGCAGCCTTACCCACGTAGCTTAGTAGATAATCAAGCAGGCTATGAGTAAATCCTTCTGAATTTGGATCATCGTAAAATGACCAAACAAATAACATGTCAGGCGTCGGCAACACTCCATTAAGCTGCATGTCTGGCTTTAAGCGGATACTGCGGATTGATGTTATAAATTCGTGCGCCAGAGCTGTTTTACCGGATCCTCCTAAACCGATCAGCGATAGGACACCATCATGCCACTCGTCAACCCACCAGCCGAGTAATATTGAAAGTTCGGGTCTAGGTTGAAAATCTATTGCCGGTAATAGCGAGTGTAAAATTCTAGGGGCAACGGGTTTCTGGACTGTATGCCTACAGAGGTCGTTAAATAAAATCCCTAAATTATCATGCGAAAGCTTGTTCAATTCCATTAAAATGTTAATTCTGTCAGGGCTATATTCTCTATTTAATAATGAGCTTCTATCTACTGGAATAGTTCTCAACAACCTATTCTCTAATTTATTTAGCTGCAATAGGATGTGGCCTAGCTGCCCCAGCCTTGCTTTAGTACTTGTAATTTGATCAGGTAATTCCTTGAGCTGCTGCTCAATCTCAGCTTTCTTTACTGTTTCTCTTACAGAATCTAAGTAGGAATGCAATCTCATTAAACGTTTTCCTACCTTCTCGAAATCTGCGGTTAGTTGTTTTCTCTTTTTCTTGAGTTCTCGCAGCTGCCTCCCTATAGCCGACTTAATCGCTATCTCTATCTTTTCCATATCTTTTTGAATGTTAATGTGTTCGGCACTAGTTATGCGCACGTCCTCCTCCAACTTTTGAGCCCCATTATCATCGAGGAGGTACTTCAACTTATCATAGCTCTCAATAAGATCATTCAGGGCTTCTCCGCAATTATCTGACTGGCGTTTCAGATTCTCTCTAAGCTTTCCAAATCCTGTATTGTAGCGTGTTATGAGGTCTTTCATCCGTTGATCGGAATAATAAGCTTGCAGATTTTCTATAGTAGAAGAGTCTGTTTTATTACGGTGTTGAGATTTACCTTCTGAATAGATGGAAGGGCGAGCTTCCAAAGAACCAGGAGGTTTTGGCACTCTTGGCTGTCCTCGTAGTTCCCAGCACACGGCCCTGATACCTCTTACAACATCTACCCAAGCCTCATCCTGATTCTCCCAAGTTGTTATTGGTTTGCCGTCGCGTGGCAACGCTTGCAGTTTGGCAAATGGAGTTCCTGCCCAATCAACAGGTCTTAAAATGATAGGTATAACCTTGGCCTTGCCTCTTTCGTGCATTTCTAGCGCCCGCTTCATTTCAACGTCGTAACAGTAGTCTGAATCAATGAAATCCGCACTGATCAGCAGGAGAATCACCTGAGAGTGATAAAGGTTTTCCGATATCTCCCTTGACCAATTCGATCCGGCTGTAATCTCCCGGTCATACCAGTCCAAGATAGCGCCATTTCGCTTTAACGCTGACAGATGCTTCTGCAACTTCTTGCGGAACTTCTCGTCAGCATGAGAGTAGCTGTAAAAGATTCTAATAGAAGATGGAGAGAAGTCGTTGGTGAGGTCAGTCATAAAAGGTCTTTAACCTGCCTGCCCATCAGCACTATTCCGTCGAGGAGCATGATGAGATGTTTCGTCGCGCCGCTCCACTTCAGGTTTGGCATCCTCCACCGCTTGCTGGTGCCGTGTAGCGCCAATTCAAATCAATCCTCAGATTAGCCAATCATTATTCCTTATCACGCTAGGGTCTATCTTCCGCCACAGCCCTTTTTCTTGCAAGCGAGTTATCTACAGGTCGGAAAATCTTCTTGTCTATTCCATGAAAAGGAGTATCATCTATGCATTGTTTTTGTTGCGGAGTTGAACATGAGACACGTAAGCGACAACTATGAATTTGTTAAGCATCTAGGCATATTCGGGTTTGGCAAGATAGACATCTGGCGCGACAAAATTCTTAATAGGAAAGTCGTTAGCAAGACACTTATAGAACCTAATCATGAAAACTGTGAGCGGCTAATACAAGAAGGCAAGGCTTACATGGCCTTAAGACAAGATCAGCATATCGTTGATTTAGTAGCGTACCGCTTCAATTATACAAACCCTTGCCTTGTGCTTCCTTTCTATGAAACGAATCTCCAGAGCTGGATAGGAAAAACCAACTGGTATGATGGCCTTTTTGTGGTTCAACATGGCGCACTTGCCATACAAGCAATCCGTTCTATAGGTGCTGATCATCGGGACATCAAGCCAAGCAATATGTATGTGGATAGAAACGCAGAGGGGAGCTGGTTCGTCCGGGTTGGAGACTTAGGCTTAGGCCGTTTACCTCGACCTATCCTAAACAGCAACCTTACCTATAATGCTTTTGGAACCTTTGGGTACAAAGCATGGGAACTTTACTTACCGAACGCAAAGTTTACCCCTGAGTGCGACATCTGCTCCTTGGGTATAACTGGTATTGAACTAATCACTGGATCAAGAGACAGAGCCAGCATTGAGAAAGCTTGGATCAACAACGATGCTAAGAATCTTCTTTTAGCAATGACGAGCTACGTCCCAAGTGAGAGGCCCACTCCAGAAACGATAATTTCTACCGTGAACAATATTGCGCAGGGTTACAACACGAGCGTTAATACTGTGTTCAAGTGGGGGCTGGGAGCACTTGCTATTGCATTATTGTTTGGCGGCGGTAACGACTAATTGAATAGAAGGGTGAAATTTTATGATACCTCGACCCAGAATAAGAAAAATCACTGATCCGAAGCAACAATGCCCGAAGTGTAAGGGATACGGAGATCAGTCAAAAATCACTGGCACTTATGGACGCCAAGTTTATGATGATACGCCTTGTGAAGAATGCGGCGGAACCGGGCAGAAAAAAGATACTGACCAGTCTAATTAATGATTAATCAAATAATAGTATTTAAGCAAAGGAAAGAAGAAGTCTAAAAAAGCGCCGACCCTCCCTTGCTGTATCCGCAACAATCTTAAAAGCTCGGGGCCAAGTGGCTTCTCAGGCGCTCTCATGCTGGCATCCTATTTGGCTCTCTCCTGAAGTATATTTAGCAATTTCCCTGTTACTGAAATGTGTACTGCATTTCTAGCTGTGAGTAGAACTCTTGCAGCTTTTCTCAGCCCGCTGCAAGATTCGTCCCTGCATATCCTACTGATTGCTTCTGCATTGACGGACGGAAAACGTAGGGAAAATCGTTCATGTTGCGTTACTCTTAACCATCCTTCTGAGATTAAAGAATTGACGACATCTTCAGTCTCTAGCAGCCAAGTCTCGTAGAACCTTGTAGTAGTTAAGACCACGTTGGCGTAGAAACGCTCTTCAGGATCGGGGGTATCGCTGGCTGAGAGAAGCAGAGCAGCAACCAATCTTGATTCTTCTGGCGCGGACTCATCCTTAAGTGTAGTGGTAAGGTCGAAGTGATCTGCGTTCAAGCTTCTTTCAAGGGAATCCAACCATCGTTTCAATGACTCATCCAGTGAACTATACTTTACGATGTCTTCTCGCCACTTATTCAGTGGTACGGATTGAAGTTGGTTCTGTCCTACCAGTTTAACGAGGGCTGCAAATAGGATGCCTACCACTGCTTCTGTGTCTGAAAAGTTCCCCTTCTCTAGTTGTTGTTCCGCTGCGTAAGCTCTAAGGTCCTCTAAACTTTCCATAAACTGAGGCACTAAATCTTCTAGCGCCATATTTCTTAAAGAGTGCCCCACTCGCAAGTCTGCATAGCCTACTTTTGAAGCTAATATCGGTGATTGTTTATGCTTCTTTTCAAATTTCCTAAAAACAGCATCACCTGCCTTGGTCCTATATTCAACCTTAGCCAGGAGATACCAAAGCAGCACACACGGTTGAATAGGATAATCTTTCACTTCCTCAACTGTTTCCTGATTGCTGAAACAACCTGGAGGGGGTTCCAAGAAATCCACTTCGCCCTGCGAATCATGGTTTAACCAAGCGATACCATGACCTACTCTCTTGTAAAGCATATTGATTTTGATGTTGCTGTTCGGATCAGGTAAGCTTTCAAAGGCGTCTAAAACATCTGCGAATGCTTTGATCGCGCTCGCTTTATCACCAGCTTTCCATAACGCAAAAGCAGAATCAGCTTTGTATCCCACCGCTAGATCATTAATGGGATTAACCTTAATTTCGGCAGGTAAATACTCTCTGAATGTTTGTTGCGCGGCTAAATCTGCCTTTTGAGCAATGTCCGCTGCTTTATTCCAATCACCTAACTTGGCAGCGCAAACTTCAGCATCTCTGTAAGAGAAAATGCGGACGGGATTTTTCTCTTTTTCTAGCTGAGGAATTACGCTATCCCAAATACTCAAGGCAGCTTCATACTGGTTTTCAAGAAAAAATATTTTAGCGTGATAGTCTTCAAGGATAAGGTTCGAAGAGCCAACTAGACTCTCCCCTTGTATGATCGTTCTTAACGCCTCATCAGCATCTTTTAAGTATTCTTCTTGAACTATGGCCTTCGCACGATGAGCAGCCGCAATAAAGGAAGGGGCCTTTTTCTCGATCCCCAATTGAGCCATTTGCTCCAAAAGTTCTATGCAGCGTATCCAATTTGGGGAAGCTGATTTCGACTCATCTATCCAAATTCTATCAAGGAACATAGTAGTAAAGTAATCATCATCTTTGAATTGTTTCCAAACCTCTTCTGATACTTCTCCCTGCTGCTCGTCTACAGTAGTCAGGAACTCAACTACATTATCAGCGGTTTTGCACCTAGCGACTGTGGCTCGAATGAAATGCGGAGCCGTGGCTGCCTCCTCAAGCTTAGAGCTAAGTGCTTCTCGTTCCGCCGGGTGATTGGGGAATATGGCTTTGGTATTACGCAACAGAGAAATTAATTTAGCAACATTTGCTACAACTTCTCTTATAGGGAAGGGTACTTGCAACTCTAGAACTGTTTCAGTCAGAAATGCGAACTGCATACCTTGTTTAGTGCCGGGAACTGAGCCTTTACCATCCCATTGTTCGATTTCTTTCTCCCAAATCTCCGCAATGCGAAGCGCACGAGAACTATCAATTTCTACGACCACCTTAAATTGCATCCTGCGTAGTAGAAGGTTTAGATAATTATCCGAATTAAATAGCCTTTCTCCCGGTTGCAACCGGAAAAAGCCGAACCAATCAATCACTCGACAAAAGTCAGGCCAAAAGTTCTTCTCAACTTGAAACGAGGTTACTATCGCAGTTACGAGTGGCTGTTTAGCCTCACCTAGTAAGCCGTGGAATAATGCGGAACTCAATTCTGTAGGAGAGATGCTCTTTTGTGAGAGGAAAGCTTTTGCGGCTGTTCCATGTAATTCCTTAACTTCATGCTCAGTAAAATTTTCCGTTGCTGCGTTGTCTAGTAAGGGTGATAGACGAAAATAGGTGTCACTGGCGCGCTCTACCCATGGCCCAATCAAAAGGTCAAAAGCCTCTCCGGGTGTCGTGAGTCGCGGCGAGTGTTGTCCGATATGCAGTGCATGTTCGCGCTGGAAACGCCCGGTGACTACACTGAGGCGATATGCCAATATACGCGCCTCATCTGATGGCAATTGTTCTTGAAGTCGATTTCTAATCTCTCGCCGTATTTCCTCCATGTCCTGAGTGGGGCCTAAATCTTCTGGCGTATGAATGGGCCAACCTTTTGCTTCCAAACTTTTAACGCGCGCATGCGCTAATAGCGGATGTCCGCGGGTGTACAAGGAAATAATACTACTCCACGCTTTCAACCTATGCCCTTCTGGACAATTGTAGTTAAGAGCGAGTTCTTGAACTTCTTCTTCACTGAGCGGAGGGACGTCAACCAAGCAATCAATGGGTATGTCATGTGTAGTGATTACACGACTTGGCAACGTTCCCTGAGTTGTAATCATGATACGTCCTGCATTGAGAGTTACAGTGTAAAGAAAGTTTACCAGCGCGTTCTCATATAGAATTGACTGTCTGTCAAAATTCAAATCGTCGATGATATAGCCTACATCTGCTGTATGTTCCTCAACAGCATTTATGGCGTAAAGCAATCTGTCCAAGATTTGTTCTGGTGTACGGCCTCGCATATCAAGACGCCGCCACTGTCCCTCGTCAGCAGTAGCTACTGCGTTCGCCAAAGTTGATTTCCCCATACCGGTTGAGCCTTTGAGCACCAAAAGGCCAGCCGTGTTTAATTGTGCATGTAGGCTAGTGACGAGATCGCGCCGCCGCACAAGGCGATCTCTGAGAAGTGGAGTAACGGTTTCGAATATTGATTCCGGTAAGGGCCTTGTACTAAAAGTATTGCCGACCGCAGCGCGTCTTAAATACTTAAGTTCGCTTTTACTGACACGTTCGGTGGTAACCTCCTCAAATAAGCGCATGAAATCTGCGTAAGTAAGAAGC
>JBAWGU010000459.1:0-4286 GCA_049593215.1 Pyrinomonadaceae bacterium | reverse complement strand
CTCTTACACCGCGCCCGTGGCATGGAACTTTGCGATTATCGCTGCGCTCGTCTGGTTTGGCCGTCGCATGGGGCAGTTTCCTCTGGCAGAGGTGACGGCGTGGGGTTCTGTGATCGGGAGCGCGTTGCAGTTTGGAGTCCAACTCCCGACCGTGCTCTCAATGGCAAAGCGTCTGCGCCCTGTCTTCGATATTGCGAGCGCAAACGTGCGCACAGTTGTACGCAATTTCTTTCCTGTCTTCATCAGTCGCGGAGTGGTCCAGATTAGCGCGTTTGTTGACGCGATGCTGGCGAGCCTCATCTCGCCGCAGGCCGTCGCATCTCTCACTTACGCGCAGAGTCTTTATACTTTGCCTGTCAGCCTGTTTGGAATGTCCGTGTCTGCGGCTGAGCTGCCAGCGATGGCGAGCGCGCTCGGCAATGAGCGAGAGGTCAATGAGAAGTTGCGGCAGAGGCTTGACGGGGGCTTGCGTCGCATAGCGTTTTTCATTGTGCCGTCTTCGATGGCATTCCTTGCGCTGGGAGACGTGATCACGGCTGTGCTCTACCAGACGGGCGAGTTTAAGAGCGATGCTGTCTTTTATGTCTGGGGCATTTTAGCTGGCTCGACTGTGGGCTTGCTCGCATCCACGCTCGGCAGGCTCTACTCGTCAACCTATTACGCGCTGCACGATACGCGCACGCCGCTTAAGTTTGCGATTGTGCGTGTCGTTCTGACAACGGCGCTGGGCTACCTGTGCGCGCTACCGCTTCCACATCTCTTACAGATTGATCCGAAGTGGGGCGTCGCGGGGCTGACGGCATCTGCGGGCGTAGCCGGATGGGTTGAGTTCGCACTGCTACGCCGCACGCTCAATCGCCGCATAGGCCGCACAGGGCTTCCCTTCTCTTTCGTCGTCAAGCTCTGGATTTCGGCAGCCGCAGGGGCTGGCATCGGCTGGGCCGTCAAGCTCTTCATAGGCCGCCATCATCCCATCATCATCGCCACCCTTGTCCTCGGCGCATACGGATTCACCTATTTCGGCGTGACAAACGCGCTCGGCCTGCCGGAAGCGCGCACTGTCATCGGGCGTTTTTTAAGATTAGTCAAACGACGCTGATTGTCGCCTTTTTTCTAAATCTAACCAGACACGGCTGATAGGTCAGACGAGCGGTTCACGCTGGAGGCGCAAGAACAGAAAGACTAAAGTACGCAAAGGGATTGAAGGCTTCTTTTTGCGCCTCTGGTTCTTCTTTTCTTTGCACCTTTGCGTGAAACTGCCTGTTCCGTAATTATCCGCTTCATATTTAGAAACTGCCCCTCAAAATTTTTCTCAAATATTTTGGAAGGCCAAAGCCATTAAAAGTTTACTTTGAATACCGAAGAAGAGGTCGGCTGGACGGAGCGGCAGGCAGGCAGGGTCAGGACGCGAGCTTCAGTCGGTTTTAAGATTCCGGTTTAACATTCCAGTATCAGATGCTCCTTAAGAGCCGCGCATGGGAATTGACCCCGCGCGGCTCTCTTTCTATTATCCATCCATGCAAAGAGTAATCACTGCCGCAGAGATGCGCGAGATTGACCGCCTCACGACCGAGCGCTACGCCACGCCTTCGCTCCTCTTGATGGAAGCCGCCGCCAACGCTTCCGCCAAAGCCATCGCGACGCGCATGGGCGGCAATCTCAAAGGCAAGCGGGCGCGCATACTCTGCGGGCGCGGCAACAATGGCGGAGATGGCGCGGCTCTCGCACGCGCTCTCTGGCAACGCGGAGCGCGCACAGACGTTGTACTCTTCGGACGCATTGACGAGAGCAAAGGCGACGCGCGCACCAATTTTGAGATCGTGCGCCATCTGGCGAGTTACGGCGCAGGCTCTCACGCGCAGCCTCCGCCGCTCAGTTTCGTCGAATGCGAGACGGTGCATGATTGGGAAGAACTCGCGCGGCCACGCAGCGCTTATGACATTATTGTTGACGCGCTCTTCGGAACGGGCCTGACGCGCCCGCTCGCAGGCGTTCACCTTCAAGTCGTAGAGCATCTGGCAATGATTCGTGAAGCGCGCGAACGCGCACAGGATTCAGAGCCGCTCATCGTGTCCCTTGACCTCCCTTCCGGCCTCAACGCAGATTCTGCCAACCCTGTAGGTGAAACGGCACAAGCAGACCTGACCATCACCTTCACCGCTCCAAAACCCGCAAACGTGCTGCCGCCCGCCGCGCATTACAACGGCCAACTTATCATCGCCAACATCGGCTCGCCTCCCGCCTTGCTCGAAGCGACAGCCTCAAAACTTTTTTTGGTTGAAGCAAACGATGCCCGCGATTGGTTAGTAGAGACGCGTTACCTGCCGGACTCTTACAAGAACACGCACGGCCACGCGCTCATCATCGCAGGCTCGCGCGGCTACACGGGAGCGGCAGCCCTCTGCGCAAGCTCCGCGATGCGCTCAGGCGCAGGACTCACGACCATTGCCACGCCCGCCAACGCTCAATCAGCCGTCGCCGCGCAAACGATGCCCGAAGTCATCACAGCGTCTCTCTCCGAAAACACAAACGGCGCGGTAAGCTCTGAAGCCTTAGAGCAAGTCTTACAACTTGCGTTGCGTTGCAATGTGATCGCCATTGGTCCTGGCCTCACGTCAGAAGATGATGAGACGCGTGCCTTTGTGCGCGAGGTGGTTGAGAGACGAACGATGCCTGTGGTGATAGACGCGGATGGCTTGAACTCTCTTGCTCCATGGCCTGCTACCTTGCGCGGCTCGAAAGAGCTTCCACTAATTCTCACGCCCCACACCGGCGAGATGATGCGACTCTTAGGAACGGATGACAAAGACGCTTTGAATGATCGCGTCGAAGTTGCCCGAAACTTTGCGAGCGCGCACGAGCTGATTCTGGTCCTTAAAGGAACGCGCACGATCATCGCTGCGCCCGATGGCCGCGTCTTTATCAACCCGACGGGCAATGCCGGACTCGGCACGGCAGGCTCCGGCGACACCTTGACAGGCATCATCACGGGCTTCATCGCGCAAGCTTACGGCGCTTTGAAAGATAGAGCGGATGCGCTCTCGGCTGTGCTTGCCGCTGTGTATGTTGGGGGACTCGCGGGCGACATGGCTGCGCGCGAAATCGGAATGCGCGCGATGGTCGCTTCGGATATACGCGAACATTTCGGCGCAGCCATTCGCGCTCTGGACGCACAGGGAGAAACGCCATGAGCGCGCCCGCGCAGCCTGAAATTCCAACAGGCGAATGGACCACACATAACGCTGAAGAGACATTCGCGCTCGGCTTGAAAGTGGGCGAACACTTTGCGGGCGGCGAGATTATTCTGCTTAGCGGGCAACTCGGCGCGGGCAAAACCATCTTCGTCAAAGGTCTGGCGGCGGCTCTGGATTTTGACACGGACGAAGTGACCAGCCCTTCATTCACGCTCGTCAACATCTACGAAGGCCGTCTCAGGCTCTATCATCTGGACCTCTATCGCTTGAACGAAGGCGCGTCCGCCGCTCACGCAGTTGATTTGGATGAACTGCTCGCAGACGACGCTTCTGTCATCGTCATCGAATGGGCCGAACGCATGGGCCGGTATCCTCTTCCATCGCCTGTCTATCATGTGCAGATTACAGGCGACGGTGAAGACGCTCGCCGCATCGCTATTTCAAAAGATAATTAACAGGGATAGACAGGATAGGCAGGATAAAAGAAATAACGAACTCGGAAAGATGAATAGCACACTCTTCATCTTTCATTCTGCGTTCATCGCTTCTTCTTTATCCTGTTCATCCTGTCCATCCTTGTTAATTCTTCTTCATCTGCTAGAATCTTCTTGAGATCAAATTGCAGAGTTATTCGAGGAGAAAATATTTATGCCATATCCAGAATTCATGATTCACCCGATGAGGGAAGAATTAACGCGTCTGGGCTTTGAAGAGCTGAAGACGCCGGAGCAGGTTGACGCGGCGGTGAAAGAGACGGAAGGAACGCTGATGATCGTCGTCAATTCCGTCTGCGGCTGCGCGGCTGGCAAAGCGCGTCCGGGCATTGCGCTCGCGCTCCGGCACAGTGTGCGCCCGGACAGGCTCGCCACAGTCTTTGCTGGCGCGGACATTGAGTCAACTGAGAAGGCGCGCGACTATTTCACAGGCTATCAGCCTTCTTCACCTTCTATCGCGCTGATGAAAGACGGAAAGCTCGTCTACATCATGGAGCGTTACCAGATCGAAGGCAAAGGCCCGATGGAGATTGCAAACGAACTCGCGCAGGCTTTCAATGAGCACTGCGTCACGAGTTCGGCTGCGGCCAGCTAGAAG
>JBAWGU010000458.1:0-3224 GCA_049593215.1 Pyrinomonadaceae bacterium | reverse complement strand
ACCTACGCTACAGGGAAATATGGTGAAAGGTTCGCTATCAGGCAGGAGGCGTCTCTAATGAGTTATCGGGCTACGGATAGGTGTATCTATCCAACTGTTATCTCCGGCACGTGCTCGTCCTCGTAATTCTCAATCAAGACGCCGATGATTTCCATGAGCGATGCCAACGGGTGTGATTCATCTTCTCCGACTTCATCAATCAAACTATCCATCAACACGACGAGCCGCCGGTACTCTTCTTCCGTATGAGGAACAAACACACTTTCCGCCAGAGAAGACCATGCATTCACCGTTTTATTCACATCAAGATTCTGCATCGCCTATTCCTTCCATCGGCCTTCATCATATTCGGCGTGAGTCAGCACAGCCCGAATATAAACTTTACCTCGATTATAATGGATTGCCGCGACCAAGGTGCATCTTATTCCCGCCAATGCCGTTTGCGAGTAATCACATGCATCAAATCAACCTTCTAGCTGGCCACCCCAACCTTTGGGACAGGCCGTTAATCTTTTAAACTGCCGGTTAAAGATTCTAACTGACGGGATACTCTTTTCAACTGCTCTCCCCAAATGTTAGGGAAGCCGGTTGAAGAGTTAGGCAAGCCTGCTAAAGATTTCAACGGCCCGTTAAAGATTTGGGCAGCCTTGCTAAAGATTTGTTATTCCCTGCCGAAGAGTTGGGCAAGCTGGTCGAAGTTTTGTTCTTCCCTGCTAAAGTTTTGAGCGCGGTATTATTTGAAACTAATGCGTGTTCAGTTTCTTACATTACGGACAGCAAATGCTCTGGTTGAATAAAAGGTATTCATTGCAGAGTAAGTTACAGTCTTGCCTTGGTTCAGATTAAAAGATAGAGCCTCATCTCCAATTTTCTCATTCGCCCAAACCCACGAACCTCCACCAATGGCATCAAACACAGGATCAATATGTGCAGGAAAATATTTACCGCTTGTGTAGTAGCCAGTGCCAGCTTTTAAGGCTGGATTATACAGTGTTCTAATTTCTTCGATTGTTGGCATACGCCAACTGCCGCCACAATTTGCTAACACAACTGTCCATTGTTGCGCTTCATACCAAGTCACATTTCGATCCGGGCCAACAAACCATTCAAGGCCGCTCTGCGTGTCTTTTATAGAATTACAGGGAGTTACAGAGAAGCGTACTTGATTCTTATTCTGCTGAATTATGGGAGTCGCTGAATTAACGGTTGCCTGCTCCGACTTAATTTGATTCGATATTGGTGTCTGTGATTCCGATTGCTTGGCGTTAGAAGTTGAGCTTTCTTTTCCTTTTTCATAAAACAAGGCTACGGCACTCCCTGTAAGCAAAACAGCCAGAAGCAAGATAATGATATAGCTGAAATTGAGATTGTGGCTATGCCCTTTAATCTGTGGGTCTGATTGCTTATGCGGTAAGGCTTCTATTGTAGGCGGAACGCTGTGCGGAGAAGGCATGACTAGAGTAGCTTCTGGGTCGTATAGAGTGGACAAGAGCACTCCATCATCCAAGCAAAAGTTAAGCGTTTCATCGGCATAAGTGCGATTACATTGAGGGCATTGTTTCATCGCAACTCTCCAGCAAGCAAAGCCGAATGATTCTATGACAGGTCAATAGCTTGTCAAAATACTTTTTCTCAATACTTGTAAGCACTCTAATAACAATTATACGTTAGCAGTAAAGCATAATACTAAGTTTTGTTGGGTGAACTGTACGACATCATCACGATCATCAGTTGATATAAGATTAAGCCGTGTGAATGTGTTCCTCTTCATTCATTAAGGATGTTCATTAATCCTTAGCATCACCGACTTGATCAATAGCATCGCGTAGGATGGAATCGTCAACGCGCTCCAATGCGGCGATGCGGCGGGCGGCTTTGTCTGCGGCTTCCTGAATGATGTGTCCGGCGTGGCCTTTGGCCCATTCCCATGTGACTTTGTGTTTGTGTGCGGCAAGGTCTAAACGCTCCCACCACTGCTGATTCGACTTGCGGCGAAAGCGGCCTGACATTGTTTCGACGACGTAGCGTGAGTCTGTGACGACTCGCACGCGGCAGGGTTCGCGTAGGGCTTCTAGGCCAAGCGCGGCGGCGGCAATCTCAGCCTGTTGATTCGTGGCTGTGCCGAGATATATGCCGAACGCGCGCCAGAGACCTTTGTAGCCGAGGAGCGCGGCGGCGGCGGCGCGTGTCTGCGTTTGCCCGTTGCCGAGGCTTGAGCCGTCGCAGTAGATCGTGACGACCTTTGAGGGATGAGGACGGAGGGATGAGGGATGAGTGGAAGACTTTTTACTCATTGCCCGCGCCCTTGCCCTTGCGTTCGATGTGGAGGGTGTGGTCAACGCTTTCTTCAAAGGTGTCGTCGTGTGAGATGACGAAGAGTTGATCGAAGTGTTTGATCTCGCCTATCTGTTGCGCGAGGCGTTCGCGGCGTTCCTCATCCATGTTGGTTGTCGGCTCGTCGAAGAAGGCGACGCGAATGTCTGAGAGTTGTTTTAAGAGCGCGAGACGAACGGAGAGAGCCGCAGCCATCTGTTCGCCGCCTGAGAGGTTCGGGAATGAACGCTCGTGGCCTTCTTCTTCAAGCACTATCTCGTAATCGCGGGACCAACGGAGCGAGCGTCCGGCCTCGCCCGTGATTTCGCGGAAGAGTTGATTGGCCTCAATCGAGATGTTGTAGAGATAACTCTCGGTCACGATTGGTCCGGCAGCCTTGAGCGTGTCGCGTATGAACTCCGTCGCGTCGTTCAAATTTTCCAGACGCTCTTTTGAGAGAAAATCTTCGCGCCTGCGCTCGCGCACTTCAGCGAGTCTGGTAATCTCTGCATCAAGCGAACCCTCACGCGCGCGCGCTTCATCGAGTTTGGCGGAAGTCGCGGCTGAGCGTTCGCGCGCTGAAGAAAGATGTGCGCGTTCCTGAGAATGTCGCTCACGATTGTAGGCTGCGCTCGCGCGCTCGTAATCTTCTACGGCCTGCGATGCTTCGCCTTTGACGCGCTCGGATTCTTTCAAAGCTTTATCAAACAACTCCGTGCGCGCAGGCAAGGTCGAGGCGAGAGCTTCATTCGCAAGATACTCGTGATG
This sequence comes from Pyrinomonadaceae bacterium, assembly GCA_049593215.1. Taxonomy (GTDB): domain Bacteria; phylum Acidobacteriota; class Blastocatellia; order Pyrinomonadales; family Pyrinomonadaceae; genus JBAWGU01. The sequence goes on along the minus strand of JBAWGU010000458.1, from coordinate 143 downwards.
CGCCGCGCTCGTTGCGTCACGCCGCTCGCGTGCCCCGGTCCACTGCGCATCCAGCAGCGCGTATTGCTCAAGCTCTTTGCGATGCGTCTTCGCTTCTTCTTCAAGAACGCGCTGAGCGTCGAGAGCGGCAGTGAGTTCGGCCC
>JBAWGU010000457.1:0-6476 GCA_049593215.1 Pyrinomonadaceae bacterium | reverse complement strand
ACACCCGCCCGCTACCGCAGGCGGTTCTGACATAGCAGCCATCGTAAGGGGAGAGTTTGTCAGGTGGCTACGCCTTGACCCACATTCTACCGGGTGAAGACCACGCCGAAGGAAAGCCGGAAATTGTTCTGGCGGCCCTGTCCAAAGAATGTCGGATTGTAATCAGCCTGAATCACTCGAACGGTGATTCGCTTGCTCGCTCGAATGTCCAGACCGCCGCCAAAGACCATCGCAAATGATTTTGCATCATCGAAGAAATAAGTGTTGCTCGATGGGGTAAGTATCGCGGAGAAGCCCCGGAAAAGACCTACTCCGAAGAGCGCGTGCGCAAACGGCGTCACGCGACTCTTATTGCGCGCCTTGAATTGCAGGCCGCCAAGCAGATTATACTGCTCCCGATTGTGTTGCACCTCAACTGCATTAGTTGTAAACGATTCTCTTTTGATGTGGCCTGAGAAATCAGCCGTGATGCCTACCGTCTTGTTGATGTTCCGCGTGTATTCAAAGTTGACGCCTTGTAGAGCCGCACGGCCCGGATTGATCGTCAGGCTGTTGATGTCCGCGTTTTCGTAAGAATACCCGATGAACACTTCATGCTTCGGATACTCTTCCTGTTTTTGAGCGAATGAGAGAGTGGCGCAACAGACGACGATGAGCGTCGCCAGCATCAATTTTTTCATGAACCGTTTCTCCAATGTGTTGAGTTTAGAATTTAAGGCGAACATAAAGCTTCTCGAAGCGGCGGGTCTTAACCAATGTTGCCTCACGCCGTAGGAGAGGAAGCTTTGCGTCAAGCCCGGTGATTTACACCTCCGTTGAAATTAAAAACAACGCCTGCCAAGTAAGACACGATTTCAATGGGAAAATCGCCCGCTCAGGTAAATCCGGACGTGCAGATTTATGTTTCCGAACGATTGGGAGAAAATTTGAGTTGACGGGCAGAGGAGTTGGCGCAGGCGATTGGCTCAGTGTTGGCTGCTCCCGTTAGAAGCTTTTCTAAACTCGGATGGAGTCATTTGGACATGCTTTTTGAAGACAGAGTTAAAAGAGGACTTCGAGTTAAAGCCTACTTCTTCCGCAATGGCGAGCACGGTGTAGTGTTTGAGGGCCGGGTCAACGAGCTTTCTTTTGGCTTCTTCCACGCGGTAGCAGTTAATGAAGTCAACGAAGTTCTGATTTAATCGCTCGTTGATGATTTGTGAGAGATGCGGGGCCGGAATCGAAAGTCTTTCCGCCAGCTTTGAGATGGTGAGTTCCGAATCCAGATAAAGTTTTTCCGTCTCCATCAAGTTAAGTAGTCTCTTGAGATATCTTTCGGCTGTTTCCGGTGACAGTGACGACTTTTCATACTTCTTCGCGGGCACAGAAGGCTCACCACTGTCTGTCCCGGTTAAAACTTCCGGGTTTCTGAAACTCAAGTAGCCTATGGCGTAGATGAAAATGGAAGCGCCCAGGGGGACAAGCAGGTTGGTCCGCGCCGTGTGGTCCAATAGGTAGCGCAGCAAGCCGCCCACAAAAAGAATCGAGAACCCTGCGATAAAGAAACGTATTTGAAAGAAGATGGCCTTTTCAGCCGGAGAGTTTTGTCTCTTGCCTGCTCGCAGAAACCTCAGAATGTTCAAGACGATAAGAACTAAATAGAAGCTTGCCAGAAGAATTAAGAGCGTTGATCTGGCGTAGTACCACAGGCCGAGAGACGGGTAGTAGTATTCGGAAATCAAATATCTCAGCTTGGCTTCCCGGCCTTGAAGATAGTATGGAATCAAATAGCCGACGCAGAGAATAAACGGGATGAAATGTAGAAATTCTTTCCTTGAGAAAGCAGACTTTCTTGAGGTCAGCGTTTTGATATAAAGGAAAATTAATGGGACGGCCAGAAAGGGAAAAGGGTCATGTATCCTGCTCAGGTGCGGAAAAACAAAATCATAATGCATGGTCCGCGTGACCGCTCCTGCAACGACGACCGAAATCGTCAGGACGAGGGCCGCAAGGATTCGGTTAGCAACTCTATTACCTCCTTTAATGCTGAGCAGTATCACACTCAGGAAAATCCCCTGAGCAGCGCCCAGAAGATTCAAGACTGCGAGGACACTCAGCGAAGGCTCCATGCGGCCTATTATAGTCGCTCGTTTCTGAATGTCCTACAGTCCGTAGTGATAAGCTCTTAACGTAGCGCTTTATAATCTCGGACGCGGCTTTCTCCTTTGTAGATGGCTAATGGTCGGCAGTCTCAACGGGCGCGGCTATGGCGCACAGTCTTGATTGGTGTGTGTGACAGCAGCGCCAAAGCGCAACTGATATTCCGCTGACGTGATAAAAGCGCAGACCATCGAGCGGAAATTGCCCGGCACGCGATTGTTCAAGACATCGAGCCAGAACAAGTAGCCTCCCTCATCCGGGTCGCGCCTGAGATAGCCGAAGTACTGCATCAGCACAAACGCCTTGTTGTATTCGCCATCTCTGAACTCCTGATATTCAATCAGCTTTCGCAACGCTCGCGCGCGGCTGCTCTCCATGCTCGTTCCCTGATTGTACTCAACCAGCAATTCTCCTGCGTGGCTTGAGAGGTCCACGCCTGAGCCTTGCTGCACAGTGTTGATGAGCGCAGCGATGAATTGCGAGCCGTCGAGGCTGGCCGGATACTTGACCAGAAACTCAGGACGCCGTACCCACGACTCAGCAAACTGCTGCTTGCTTGTCTCAAGGTCTGACCCTCCGACAACGCTGCTCCTGTCAGGCATGAACTGCGAATAAGTTGGTCTCACACCATACGAAGCTTTGTAGAAGCGATAGACGAAAGAGCCGGTGTCTTGAAACTCCAGCTCGATGAAGTAGGCGGCAGAGACACCGATGCGCTGAGAGCTGATGCAGTTCTGATCCGTGCCGCATTGCGTAATCTGGGAGGACCAGTAATCAAGACCATCTTGATCGGCGGGCCGATTAAGGAAGTCGAGATAGTGTTGGCGAACAAAGAAGCGCGCATCATCAATCGAGTTGGCGTTTGACGATGGCAGCGTGCCCAGCGCGGTGGCAATGTCGAGCTTGCCTGCGCCGAAACGCTCATGCCAGATTGCGCCGCCCGTGAAAGAATCGTGCTTCGCGGTGTTCTTGATGATCTCTTTGATCTGAGCAGTTGTGAGTTGCGAATTGACTTGCAGGAGCAGTGCGACCGCGCCGGTCACAGCCGGAGTCGCAAAGCTGTTGCCGTATGCGCCGACGTGAAAACTGCTGTCGGGGGCGAGTGGAGAGTTGAAGAAGATTGACCCTTCGGCTTTCGACGAATAGACGGTGAACGCGGGCGCGCTGATCTCAGGCTTGAGTCGCCCGTCGGCAGTCGGACCGGGACTTGAGAAAGAAGCGTAATCGCCGATAGCACGATCACCCGCGCGCGTCACATAGCCGCCGACGGTGATGCCGCCGCGCGCCGTGCCGGGAATTGTCGTTTGCCGCGTGTCGTCAATGTGGCTGATGAAGTCGCCTTCCAGACTCGCCCATGCGTCGAAGTATCCGTTCGTGATGGAGTCGCCATGCAGCGTTAATGTCCATGTGTGCGGCGCAGGGCCAAGAGCGGTTGCGCCGGGTTTCAAGAGAATGATCATCGCCTTTTGATCGTTCTGAGGGTCTGTGTCGCGCTTATCATCAAGCGTGTTGTAAACGTCCATGTACTGATTGCTCAGACCCGGAGCCAGAGTCGGATTAAATGCGACTGCTGCCGACTGCACTCCATCAGGGCGCGCGACGCTCACCGTAACACTGTCAGCTTTCGCGTAGGAGAGCCAGATCACCTGCGTCGCATTTCTGACGTTGAGGCGCAGATTGAGATCGCTGCTGGCGGCAATCTGGCCGCTTGCGTGAGCGTGCATGTCGCCGGTGCTGCCGCCGGAGATGCAAACAGCGCGGCCAGCGCCACCGCCAACAATTTCATCAATGGCGCGCTCGTTGGCGCGCGTTCCGTCGTGCGGCCCGGCGTGACCGGCCATGCTCATGTTGATGACGAAAGGCTCGCCCAGCTCCGTTGCCTTCTGTTGAATGAAGGCGAGCGCGTTAACTTGGTCAGTATCGAGGAAATTGTCTGTGCCGTCATTCTGGCGGCTGGCCTTGACGATGATGAGATCGGCTTCGGGGGCTATCCCCGCATACTTGCCCGGAACTGGTCCAGCCAATCCATTGCCCGCCGCAGTTCCGGCAACGTGAGTGCCGTGCCCTGTCTTGTTGCGTTGTTGAATGATTGTTTGACCACGCAGCGCGGCGTTGATGTCTGCCTCAGTATAGAGATGGCCGATGGGAGCAGTTGCGCCCGGCAGTATGTAATTCCAGTCAGGGTCTGGCGGCAAGGGCGGCGCTTGCGGATTGTAAATCGTCATATCAAGAAGAGCTTTGATGCGCGTCTGTTGACCGTTCGTGCCGGGAACAGTGAAGTCCCGATGGCGAAAGTCAATGCCATCGTCAATGACGGCGACAACGACGCCGCGCCCCGTTTGTGATACCGCGCGCTGGCCCGAAAGATTGTCCACACCGATAGCTCTGCGCGACAGATCATTGTTCGGGTAAGAACGCGCCGCCGCCGTCAGCTTGCTGATGGATGCGAGCGAGGCCAAACGCGGGAGATTCTCAACATCCGTCTCGACGGTTGCGAGTTTGCCTAGACGCGCGCTGACGGCAAAGCCTGCGGCTGTCAACCCGGTCGCGTCTCCGTTTTTGAGAGTGACGGTCAGGCTCACGCGGGTTGCGCCGTTTGCCTGTCCTTCAACGCCAGCGATTTGAGAGAGGTTGTTGATTTCGGCGTGAGCCTCTGCATTGAACGCCGATGGACTATTCAAGCCATTCAGCTCTGTCCGAGTAGATTTACGTTGCGCTGCGCCAGCGCGCCGGATGATCTGCAAGAGCGGGTCGGCCTTCAACAGGAAAAGCGCTTCCGCATCAATAGCTGGACCATTTTGTTGAGCAGGGGCGCGGCCCGAAGTGAGCGGGACGGCGCTAAGAAATAAGATGAGGCTGAGACATAAAGCAATGCTTACCCTGTACGGCAAGTTTGCGCGGCTATAAGAAGAGCGCGAATGGATGTTTTCTGTGCATGACATATTGACTATCTCTCCTGTAACTGTTATCGAAATGTTGCCCGCCGCCATAGCCGGGGAGAAATAGCGAACAGAGCGAGGATGTAACAACAACAATCTATACAGGTCCTTCTTAAGTAAATCGCCCTGTCATGCAAAGCTGGACGACCAGATTTAGAATTCTGGACGTTCGGGTAGGTTAAAGTCAGGGGATAGAAGGTGGATTCCGCGCTGGCAAAGTGAAATGAGTCGGCAAACGCCTTCACTTCTATATAGGGCAGAGATTCCCGCCGCCGCTTCGGCGTGCGAAAGCACTTGAGTGCAGATCATTAGTGCCGCTCGCAGCGATTGAAGCTATGCTTTAATCTTTCAGTCGAAGATGAGATGAATGCCGGGTTGCTTGACGGGGACGAATGTCGGTTCCACGCCGAACACGTCCCGAATGCGGTCGGTTGTGAGTACCTCGGCGGCAGCGCCGGTTGCTACGACACGCCCGTGGTTGAGCAACACGATCTGGTCAGCAAAGCGGGCAGCGAGATTGAGGTCGTGGACCACTCCCACCGTCACCACGTCAGGAGCGTCAGCAAAGGCGCGCACCTTTTTCATAAATTCAATTTGGTGACGAATGTCTAAAAAAGTCAGAGGCTCGTCCAGAAACAGGTAACGGCAAGACGGGTGCGTCGCGGGAGAACCGGAAGACGGCAGAGAGCCGGAGCCGTCGCGCCATAGTTGCGCCAAAACGCGTGCGAAGTTGACGCGTTGGCGTTCGCCTCCGCTGAGAGTTTGATAGTTGCGGCCACTGAATTCCGTCACGTCAAAAAATTCCATCAGCTCATCTGTAATTCTCTCGTCCACGGGACCCGGACGGCCTCCGAAGTGCGGGTAGCGGCCCATCATGACGACCTCACGAACGGTTAGCGGAAACGCAACTTCGACGGCCTGTGAGAGCACTGCGCGACGCTTCGCAAGATCGGATTCGCTCGCGTGGCGGATGTCTTTGCCTTCGTATTCAATCTTGCCGGTATCGGGCCGCAGCAGCCGCGCCAGCACCTTAATGAGAGTTGACTTGCCCGCACCGTTTGGACCAATTATCAAGTGAAGCTTGCCGGGCGCGAACCGTGCTGACACCTCGGAGATAAGCGCGCGGTTTCCGACTCGAAAAGTGATGTTGCTGGCTTCCAGCATAATGAGTTGAGTATTAGCGCCCGGAAGAACTGGCGAAGTTTGACAGAGGGCGTCAGAACACGTACTGGCGTCGCCGCAGTAGTGACAGGAAGACAGGTACGCCCACCGCTGAAGTGACGATGCCGATTGGCAGTTCCGCAGGCCGCAGCGAGAGTCTGGCGATAAGGTCCGCAAGGCTCAGGAGCATCGCGCCCACGAGCGCGCTGCCGACGATCAGAAATCGGTTGTCAGCTC
>JBAWGU010000456.1:0-5024 GCA_049593215.1 Pyrinomonadaceae bacterium | reverse complement strand
GCTCGTAGCGACACTCGTCGAAGAAACCTATTACGGGACCACCCGTGCTCAGCTTCAGATAACCGTTGTTCCCGTTACTCCCGTTCTTACCGTTGCCATTGCCTGTCGCAGTCACCGTCACAGCTCTGTGCGTTGATTGTGCAGCAGTCGAATAGTGCGCCGTTGCATGTCTTGCGCGGATGAGAAAAGGAGGATTGTGTCCGGCATTGACGTAGGCGAGTTGCCGCGTCAGCTCGTTGAACTGCGCGTAGAAGAATGTCACGTAAGTCGCATTGCCTGTCGAGCCGCACAGCAGCTTGTTGATGTTAGAGACAAGCTCTGAGAGCGAGAGCTTCGGCTGTGCGCTGGCCGTATCGCGCGCCATCGTCTGGCTGCGCAGCGCGGCCTGCACGTTTGACATCACGAGTGCAGCGGAGATTCCTTTGCCCGCCACGTCTGCGATAGCTAAGCCCATCTGACTATCGCCGAGCGAAATAAAATCGTAGTAGTCGCCGCCGACGCCGCGTGCGGGCTGGCAGAATCCTGCCAACTGAAGATGCGCGGATTCCGGAGGCTGAGAGGGTAAAAGCCCTTGCTGCACTTCGGTTGCGAGCGCAAGCTCACGCCGCAGATTCTCTTCCGTGACCATGCGCTCAACGAGCCTTGAGTTCTCTATCACGAAGGCAAGCTGGCCCGCCATGGACATCAACATCTCTTTATCTTTCGCAGAATATTTATGCTGCTTGCGGCGGCGTGGACCAAGCGAGACGATGCCGATCAGTTGCTCTTTAATCTTGACGGGCAAGAGCAGGCTTGAGTTGACCTGTTTGAGAGTTTCAAGCTCACGCTCTCGCGCCTCGCGCACGCTGCGCGGGGCAGATTCGAGCGCGCGCGTCCACGTCTCAAATTCTTCAGGCTCGACGACCAGCGGACTCTCAAGATGGCGCAGGCGTTTGATGACGAAAGCATCGCGCGCGAGCATCAGTTTATCTTCTGTCTCCTCACCTCTGCGACTCACATCAAAACCAGTTTGCGGCACAGAGATGCGGCACACGTAATCGCCCGTCTCAACACGCACGAAGATCGAAACGTTCTCCGTCTCCAACGCGCTTCTGATGCGCTGGACGATTGAGTTGTATAGCTGGTCCAGATTGGTGGCCGCGCGAGCTTCCTGTCCGAAGTCGAAGAGGATGCGATGCTCGTCATACTCTGCTGGCGAAAGACGACGCTCAATCAAGCGAACGATGCGCCGCGTGACGACTAAATGGAGCAGACCGTAAAGCGCAAGCAGGCAGACGAGCGTTAAGAGAAGAGCGTGCTCACGCAGCTTATCCAGCGCCTCTGCGCGCGTGCCCGTGAGCATAAACAACAGCACGCCGCACAACACCAACAGCTCAACGACAAACGCCACGCGCGCCACTGTCAGGTGACGCCGCCAGCGCCTGAGCTTGCGGCTCAAACGTCTGCCAAAAAGAATGTGCAGGCGTGGTATGGCTCTCATCAATCAAGGCTCACTCGTAACGAAGTGCGATCATCGGATCAACCTTTGTCGCACGACGTGCAAGCAAGTAAGAGGCCAGAATTGCAATCATGCTACGGCGCAGACTTATTGTATGATGAGATTCGAGGTAAAGATTTCCGACCGGAGGCATGTGGGATCAGTTGAAGATGAGAATAGTTGCGAGCACAGGCAGCCATTTCGATTTCGACGGAGAATCAGCGCGACGCTTGATGAAAGAGATTCTCTCGCGCCCTCTGTTTGCTCATCTTGCGACCACCTCCGAACAGGACGCGAGGGAATCCCCTGTCTGGTTTTTGTGGGAGGATAAGACGCTCTGGATGATCGGGAATTACCGGACAGACTCTTTTCCGAAGCGCATTGAACGCGAGCCGCGTTGCGCGGTCGGGATAGTGGATTTCGATGCCTCAACAGGTCTCGTTCAACACGTTGGCTTTCGCGGTCGTGCCTATCTCGATGCTCATGATGCTCAACGGATGAAGCGTTTATTGAGCCGTTACATGGGAGAGCAGGAGCGTTGGGACCCAAGATTTATTGAGATACTCGATGATACCGATTACATCTTCATTCGCTTTGAGCCGGAGACGGCAGTAGTGCGCGACCAATCTTACAAATTGAATATTTGATACTCTCACGCACTTGCATCTACGGATTGGCGACACCTGTCATGTGGGGCGGGAATCTACAACGGATTATTTTCTTTTCTTGCAGTCATCAGCTTGACCTTCTTTAGCTCCGTTCCCTTCATGCCAAAATAGATAGCCATCTGGATAATCTGGGCGGGATTCACGAAATCGCTTGGGTTGGAGCAAAACTTCTCTATCCCCGGCTCAAACTCACGACAACTCATCCCCTTGGGTATCTTCAGGTCAAGCGCGCATTTACCATCCGGCCTGTAGCGCATACAGAATTCACAAACTATCGTCATCCACTTTCTCCCAATGCCGCTCCGGTCAGTGCCCGACCGGTATTCTTTGAAAGCGCGATTTACCGTTCGCATCTTCCCATGAAATATCCAGCACGTAAGGCTTGATTTCGCCTGCGATGATTTTAAGTCGCTCTAACTGGTCCTGATTGGGGCCTGCCGGTTTACCGTTAATCCATGTTCGGTGAGACAGGATAACTCTGCCTTTGGGTTGAATCTGCTGTACCGCCTCGAATCTGATATGAGCCTGTGAAGGGCCGCCGCCCGGAGTCTCTTCGTCCTTCAGAAAGACGGTTAGAATCTCGATAGACTTGAGCGCGTGGTCTGTCTCGTTCGTCAACTCTAAAAGACCCTTTGGTCCTTCATCTATAAACCTACAGGTAAGAGGTTTCTCTGTTTCGCTATTGATACTCATATAAATTATCCCTTTCACCGTTAGTGCGTTGCATGGCCTGTAGCCCGAACGGAAAGCATAACACATATGCGGCCCGGCACAGGCGATTCTGTTCGCTTAAACGGCTTTAGCATTGCTGCCTGCTCACGTCTCCTAATAATTTAGTTGACAACATCTCCGACTGCTCTTATACTCCTAAAGCTTTAGGAGATAATTCATGGTGAAACGTAAAGCCGATTCTCTGACCCCGTTGGAACTCGAAATAATGAATGTCCTGTGGACGACGGGCGCAGCCAACGTCCAGACGGTGCAACAGCAACTTGAACGCGAGCTGGCCTATACGACGGTGCAGACGATGCTCAACATCCTTCACCGCAAGGGCAAAGTTAAACGGACATTGAAAGACCGCGCATATTTCTACAAGCCGACTATCAGCCGCAGGCAGGTCGTTAGTCAGACCGTCAGCGATATGGTTGAGCGTTTGTTCGGAGGCTCCGCGGAAAGCCTCGTGATGAGTCTGGTTGAGACGAAACATCTGACTGCCGAGAAACTGGCACGGCTCAAACAGCTTGTGGAAGAGGCGCAGGAGAAAAGCGATGAGAATAATTAGCCAACTGCTTTTCAACATCTTATTCAACGCTTGCTGGCAGATCGCATTAATCACGTTGATGGCGATGCTTTGCGCGAGGTTGTTGCGGAATACTGTAGCGCGCTACCAGCACTTGATCTGGGTGTTTGCCTTAGCCATCTCCTTTTGCTTACCCGTCCTGACATCCTTTGATCTCTCGCGCAGCGTCGGCTCATCTGCACGACCGTTAACAGAGACGACGATTATGCGTCCAATCTCTTTAGGGGATGTGACTCGAACAGACGCGTCCCTGCTGCCGGATGACACGAACACGTCCGTACAGATTAGCAGAGGCTTAGTGATAGGTTTGCTGGCGCTCTACCTATCGTTTTTGCTGTATCGTGGCATCAAGCTATTCCGGGCATGGAGGCGAACGAGGGTCATCACGCGCAGCGTTCATCCGATTGAACTGGTCAAGCCGGTCCAGACGATTGTCAAAGAGTGTCAAAGAGCTATCGGCGTGACACACGCGCGCATTGTTAGCTCGAACGGAGTTGCCGCACCAGTTACCGTCGGCATCCTTAAACCACTCGTGATTCTTCCTGAAGAGTTATTGCGTGAAGCTGATACGGCGCTATTGACATCAGCCATCGGGCACGAGCTGGCGCATGTCGCGCGGCGTGATTACTTTCTGAATCTTCTCTACGAACTTATTTTTCTCCCCGTCTCGTTTCATCCGGCAGCAGCGTTCGTGAGACGCCGTATCAATCAGACCAGAGAGTTGACCTGTGACGAAATGGTAGCCGACAGATTGCTCAATCCCGAAGTCTATGCGCGTTCATTAGTGCAATTAGCCGGTTCGGCAATACTCGTTAGCCGCCGCGCTGAAACTATCACCGTAGGCATCAACGATGCCGACATTCTGGAGGTACGAATCATGTCATTACTGAGAAGAACAACATCGAAGGTACGCAAAAACAGGTTGTTGCTGATTGCGGCGGCAGCGCTCCTCCTAGTCCCTTGTGTGGTCGCCGGATCATTAGCCGTTCGCTTTACCACCGATGCGCCGGACTCAAGCATGAGTTTTCAGGGAGCATCGCAGCAGGATCAAGAGAAGAAGGAGAAAGCGGAGAGTGAATCAAGCAGGAGAGCCGAGCGGGAAATGAAAGAGCGGGAGATGAAGGAGCGAGCCGAGCGCGATCCGCAATTCAAAGCGGAGCTTGAGGCACGGGCACGCCGTGGACAGGAAGAGATGCAGATGAAGGCGCAGTGGCAAGCCGAACTTGCCCGAATGGCGAAGATTTCAATGGAACAGGCCATTCAGATTGCCACCAGCCAACAGCCCGGAAAAGTTTTTGAATGCAGTCTGGTCGGCAAGCGCTCGGAGTCGTCGGAAAAATCTGCGAAAATCCCACAGGTCTTTTACCACGTCGTCATACTTTCCGGTGACGAATCAACGCCCACACTCGTGCATGTACTTATCAATGCAACGGACGGCAGCGTTTTCAAAACCGAGCGAGAAGAACCGACGAAGGAACGCAAGAAGGAGCAACCCTGAAAACCATAGTTGTTAAGTAACGTGAGTTCGACATCAGAAGTTAGCGACAAGAAAAGCCCCGAAGGGGCGCGGGTTCAATAG
>JBAWGU010000455.1:0-3799 GCA_049593215.1 Pyrinomonadaceae bacterium | reverse complement strand
AGCTTCTTCCGGTAAGGTAACATTATAACCATTTTATGCGTAGACCCTGCCAGCGAGATGATTTAATGAGTGGGTTGAGGGATTTAACTTCTTGGATTATGGGAGCCAGAGTTTTCCATGCACTTTGGTAACAAAAGATTTCCAAAGCGGAAAACTTATGGGAATAATTACAACAAGCCCTTGCTGTCAGAGATGCTTTTTATGCCGGAGGGGGGACTCGAACCCCCATGTCCATGACAGACGGCAGATTTTGAGTCTGCTATGTATACCAATTTCATCACTCCGGCTTGGGTGGTGGTTGAGCCATCATAGAGGGGCGTGCGCGTGGTCGTCAACTGTCCGCGCCCCTCCTGGTTTGCCCGCTATCGCGGCGGGATTTGTTTGAAATAAAGTGAAAAAGTTGTTTGCCGGATGCCTGTGAGCATTGTACAATGCTTCTCGCCTGCTGGTGCGGCGCAGGCTCTTTTGAAGCGCCTTCGGGCCTCTCTCCCTTGATTAAGATTGCCGGTGCTTTGCAAAGTTAGTTGATGGTTTTCCGAGTGCCGCGCGCCCCTCTTTAAGTTCCTCCGAAAATTTCTGTAGGTGGACACCTTGTATGCTTGAAACAAGCGTTGGCAAAGTGCGCGTGCTGATTGTGGACGACGAGCCGGAGATCAGGGAAGTGCTTTGCGATCTGTTGGGCGCAGATTACGAGTGCGCTGCGGCGTCTTCTGCTGAAGAGGCTCTGGCGATGTTGGAGCGCGGAGAGAAATTCAATCTCATCATCAGCGACATCACGATGAGCGGCATGACGGGGCTGGAGATGATTCCGCACGTGATTAAGAGTTCGCCGGAGACTGTCGTCCTGATGGTGAGCGGGATGCAGACAATCGAGAGCGCGATTGAGGCTCTGCGTGTGGGCGCGTTCGATTACATCATGAAGCCGTTTGACCTGCGGCAGGTCGAGGCGGCGGTCAGACGCGCGCACGAGCACTACGAATTGCGGCGCGACAAAAAACTTTACGAGACGCAACTGGAAGAGCTGGTCGAGCAGCGCACGTCTGAGCTGGATCACGCGCTCGGCTCGCTCGAAGAGGCGTATCGCTCGACGCTGCGTGCGCTCACCTCCGCCCTCGAAACTCGTGATGCCGAAACGCACGGGCATTCGCACCGCGTCGTCACTTTCAGTCTCAGGCTGGGTCAGGAGATGGGACTCAACCGGATGCATCTGCGCTCGCTGGAGTTCGGCTCGCTCCTGCACGACATCGGGAAGATCGGAGTCCCCGACGCCATCCTTCGCAAACCTGCCTCTCTCACCGATCAGGAATGGACACGGATGAAAGAGCATCCTCTGCATGGTCAACAGATACTCAACGGCATCGAATTCTTAGAAGGAGCAGCAAGAGTCGTCGCACAGCATCATGAGAAGTATGACGGGAGCGGCTACCCACTGGGACTAAGAGGAGCAGAGATAGACCTCACTGCAAGAATCTTCGCGGTAGCGGATGCCTTTGATGCGATGACGAGCGACAGGGTGTATCGCAAAGGGAGGAGTTATGAGGAGGCATTGGAGGAGTTAGACAAGTGTGCGGGGGCGCATTTTGATCCTTCTGTGGTTGATGCTTTCCACCGCGTTCCGCGTGAAGACTGGGAAGAACTGCGCCGCCGCTCGCTCATCAGACGGCCCGGCAGCATCGTCATTCAAGCTCTCGTCGAGCCAATGCTCGAACCAATGCTGGACGCGCTGGCAAGCTGAGTTCAAGGCAAAAGGAAAAATTAAAAAGGCAAAAGTCAGGGGAAGCCAACTTTTTAATTACATCACTCATGTTGAGCTTTGTAATTAAAGTGGTTTCCCCGAACTTTTGCCTTTTACCTTTTTACTTTTACCTTACGATGTATCCGCGACGTGAGCGGAGGCGGAGGCCGACGCGGCGCGGCGCGATTTCTATGCGACGGTATTCGCCGGGTTGCGCTTGTGCGAGCGGGCGTTTCGGAGTGTAGGTGATAACGTACTGTGCGCCTATGTCGCGTGCTACTTCTGCGCCCTGCGCGAGCATCTGTTCCGGCGTGAGCGGAAGCCAGATGCGCCCGCCCATCTCTTCTGCGAGCGAGCCGAGTTGCTGCTCGCTGCGCTTCATCGCCCGCTCATAAGCTTTCTTCAGCTTGCGCATCTGCGGATCGAATCTGATGCCGAAGCCGACGCTTGGCGAGCGGCTCGTTCCCGGCGGTAGCGTCGGATCAATGCCGACAGTGGACATGTTGATGTCACCGGGTTGAGTGCTTGTGGACACGATGCGATCACTCTTCTCACGCTCGCTGGCGACCTTGCGACCGAGCGCCGTGTAGCTGATGACATGCACTGTGGCCTGCGCCTCGTTCAGTCGTTTAATCGCCTCGCTCAGCTCCGCTCTCTTTTTCTTCAAACTCTCATCGCTTAACTCCTGCATCGCTTCGCTGTAGCCCGCGCGACCGGGCAAGTCAACGCCGTCTGTGACGATGACAATGTGACGATTGCCGAACGGCTGATTTTGAAACTGCTCTGCGGCGGTGTTGATTGCCGCCGCCAGATGAGAGCCTCTGCCGGAAGAGAGTTTTCTGCGAAGCATATACTCAATCTGCTCCGTCTCGGTGGTCCAGCCCTGAATGACCTCCGCAGTCTTAGAGAATTGTATGACAGAGATTTGATCTCCCTCGCTCAAGTGTGAGACGAGATTCAGAGCGAGGGCGCGCGTGGTGCTGATACGCATCGCGGGGTTCATCTCGCCGCCAGTATCGAGGACGAGCAGAACGCTGGCGGGGATGCGCCTAATGCTCCTGATCTGTTGCGGCACGCCGTCTTCCAGGACAAGCACCTCTTCGAGTTGCAGCGTCGGGTCGAAGTGGCCGCTTGAATCATAAGCGACGACGGGCAGGCGCACCTCTTCCGTAAACACTTTGACAGGCTCTTGCTCTTCGCGTTGCTGCGGCGTTGGCGTGGGAGTCTGTTGAGGCTTGTTCTCTTGAGCGCGAGTGTGCGTTGAGGCTACAAAAAGAATTACCGCGACAGCGCAGAATAATGTGAAGCGTCTAAACAAAATGGGCCAACCTCGAAATAGAAAAAATCAGAATCAAATTCCAGTTGAGAGTATGAGAAGAATTATTCACCGCAGAGGCGCAGAGGTTTAGCAGAGCAAGCGCAGAGAGTTAATGTCATTCAATCCTCTGCGTAAACTCTGCGAGTTCTCTGCGCCTCTGCGGTGAGTTTTACCTGCCATATGCTCAATTAACTGAGATCAGCAGTTTGATGCTCTTCGACCGGTGCGCGAGTTGCCCCGTTCAGGAATTCTTGCGCGCCTGAGCTTGCACGGCTGTGATAGCAACTGCGTCAACGATGTCTTCGGCTTTGCAGCCGCGCGAAAGATCGTTGGCGGGTTTGTCCAAGCCTTGCAGGATTGGGCCGATGGCAGTTGCGCCCGCGAGTCTTTCGGTCAGTTTGTAAGCGATGTTGCCAGCTTGCAGGTCTGGAAAGATGAGCACGTTGGCGCGGCCCGCGACCGATGAGCCGGGAGCTTTCGACTCTGCGACCGCCGGAACAAGCGCGGCGTCCGCCTGCATCTCGCCGTCAATCTCAAGGTCAGGCACGCGCGCACGAACTGTCTTTGTCGCTTCAACCACCTTATCAATCAGCTTATGTTTCGCGCTGCCTTTTGTTGAGAATGAAAGCATGGCGACGCGGGCTTCTGTGTCTAGGAGCGCGCGGCAAGAGTCTGCGGAGGCAATAGCAATCTCGGCAAGCTCCATCGCGGAAGGCTCAATCACTACGCCGCAGTCTGCATAGATG
>JBAWGU010000454.1:0-6112 GCA_049593215.1 Pyrinomonadaceae bacterium | reverse complement strand
GCAAAGAAGAGCACGCAAGAAGATTAAGCACTAGACAGCTTAGAGTTCTTCTTTGCGTCTTTGCGCCTTTGCGCGAAACTATTTTTCCTCATCTTCACTCAACTTGAAAGTGACAGTTCTTAAATAGTTATCATGATAATAATCTTGATGATCGCTCGACATCAAATCTCAGGTATCACCCCCAGCGACGCGCCGCGTCCAGATCATCAAGACATACGTCTTTAAGCGTGAGCCTTCCGTTCGGCGGGCATTCATTTTTTTCCCAGAGGTATGTTGCCAGAGAGCGTTCGGCGCAGTTGATCCAGAATGCGCTCTTTGATGCGAGCGGTCGTCTCCTGCAACTTTGAACGAGCATTATCGCCGCACGATCAAACTCGACTATGACCTCACACGTCTGCTCATCTGAATTGCTGACCACAAACTTATACTTACCCGCTCCATCCATCTCACATGAGCGCACAATGCTATAGCCGTTCTCAGTGACAAGCTCTGTAGGAATGCAGCCGGTTTTACCCTCATACGAGTTTGCGGTCTCTTCAGATATGACCATTGTCGTGCCCACTTCTTTCTACACGACTTCGCCTGCGTCTTAGAGCAAGCATTCGTTCAAGCGCATCCTTGCGCTCTCTACCTCTCATATCATCTGCCAGACGTTCGAGAGCCACAGCGATGATCTCTTTGTGACGAAAATCATCAAGACCCTTCTCCCCTGTCGCGTCGAGCCAGAGATGGTGAACGAGGTTTACATCTTCTTCAGCCAGACCGGGCGCGTGCGCTCCGAGGCTGAAATCCAACACCTTGCCGCCATGCTCAACCACATGAAAGCAGACCTGACGATTCGGCCTGCCGGATAGCTTCTCCCATGCTTCTCCCAGACGTTTGGCTTGCTCTTCCGGCGTCATCACAGAAGAGCGTCCGGCATAGATGTCTGCCGAATCGAGGTGCGCGGCTGTTTGAGCAATGGCGTCGAAGATGTTTGAAGACGGGACCACCAGCAGGTCAACGTGCTTACCGGCTTTTTCAGCCAGCGCAATGACTTTGCTAAAGAGCAGTTGCTCGTAACTTGTGAAGAGATGCTGCTCGCCTATGTTTTCGTATCCGGTGTCCGGCCCCTTCAACACCTGAACGGTCATCACAACCAGATCGCGCTTTCCCGTATGAGTCAACTCCAGAGCTTTCCTGACGTGATCGAGCGTGTTGTAGTCGCGCACCAGACAGAGCGCGTTGCGTGGCCGCACCTCTATGGTCTCGTTTGAGACAACCTCCTGCGCTTGCAGGCGGAACTGGTCCACCTCAACGTGTGCGGCAGCGCCGCGCTTGCGCTCGTTGATGCGCTCGGAGATGAAAAAGATGATGAAGAAGAAGAGCGTGAAGGCGATGCCGCTCACGGTTGCCACCTCTTTGGTGATGAGGTTGATGCCTGCAACTGAGAAGAGGAGCGCGGCGATGATGCCAAGCCCAATCGGAAGCTCATTGCTTTCGAGTTTGAGATTGAGCGGCACTTTCCATTCGCGCGGCGCGCGGTCTTTGAAGCGCAGGACCAGCATCGCCATCGCCTTGAAAGCGAAAGACCAGATGACGCCGAAGGCATAAGCTTCGCCGAGCAGATAGACGTTGCCGCGCGAGGCAATGATGGTCAGCAGTTGCAGCAGCACGATCATGTTAATCATGCGATAGGTCGTGCCGAAACGTTTGTGCGGCGCTCTGAACCAATCCGTGAGCACGCCGTCTTCGCTGACTCGATTAAGCACGCCGTTTGATCCGATGATGGCTGTATTAACTGCTCCGGCCAGCATCAGAAAGCCTACGACGACGATGAAGGCTTGAAATAAGAGCTTTAGTGGCATTGGACCAATCAGGTACATCGAGATGCCGCTAATCAGATTGTCGAAATACTGCGGCCTGACGCTATCCGGTATCAACGCGTAAGCGAAGAAAGAGACGAGCGAGGTAAAGAGGAGCGAGTAGATGAAGATGACCATTCCCGCTCTTATCAAGTTCCTGTGCTTCGGATATTCGAGTTCGCGGTTGACCTGCGCGAGAGATTCTTCACCGCTCATGGCGAGGAACGAGTGTCCGAAAGCCATCAGAATACCAATCAACCCCAGCAGCATTCCTGCGTTCGGCGCAAGCCCGTAACGCGGCTCAGGCGCAGAGGCTTCCGTTGCGGAAGTTATTGTCGTCACTGCTCCTGCTTCCGGCGGAAGTTCATGCAGCGCGCCGTGCCAGATGTCAGGGAGCCAGCCAACGGCATCACGATTGAAAGCCAGATTGTGCGGCACAGGAGCGGGCGGCAGCCTGTGCGCTTCAGGCCGCGTCAGAATCGTCGCGCCGCTCCACACAATCAGCAGCACGACCATCACCGTCGTCACATACATAATCTTCAGCGCGTCGTCGGATGATTCGTGAATGCCTCTTGTGTTGCGCCACCAGAAGTAGAGGGTGACGAGAATGGCGATGCCTGCGGCGAAGATGTTGATTGTCTCTTTCGACGGGGACCATGGATGACCGAAATAAGTAACGGTCTGCGCGATGAGGCCCACGATGTACTGCCCTGCCGAAACGCCGCTAATTGGTCCCGTCAAAATGTAGTCAAACATCAGAGCCGAGACAGAGAGTTTTGCCGTGATGCCGCCTAGCCTCTGACCAAAGATTGCCTGCTCGGCCTCTTTGACGACGCGGTAAACTCCGCCGCGCGTGAACATCGCGCACGATTCGACATAGACGGCGCGCACGGCATAAGAGAAGAGCATCACGCCGAAGATGAACCACGGCGCGGCGTGTCCGACAGCCTGTTCCGCAATGCCGCCAACGTAATAAGCGGATGAGCCTAGATCATTCAAGACGATGGCGGCTGCGCGCCAGAAAGAGATGAATGAGAGCATCACGGAGGTCGCCACAACTACTTTCGTTGTGCGCGCCGTCGCCGCCTGTTGCTCAACCAGCATAGCCACTTTTTCTTACTCCTTGCGAAACTTAATGACGGACTGCGACCAAGACTGTTCTTCTCTTCTTAGTTAGAGTTCTTCTCTCAGTGCTGCCCACGCATTTCATGCCAGACAATCAAACGCGCGAGGCACAGGGAAGCAAACAACTGAATGTCCCGGCCAAGAATTAAAAGAGGCTTATGCCAACCGGCAATCGTCTCCGTTACTTCATTCCAACCATCCGAGACTGCGATAAAGATAAAGTCCAACATCTTGACCCTCCTCAACTGAAATCGAAGCGCGGCTTTGTATATGCGCTCACTACAGAAGGCTACGCCCGCAGACATAAGGATGGCGTAAAGGGTTTATAAAGATTTCGTAAATGTTTGGATGGATTAACCGGAAGGCTTTTATGCGCCCGGATCAAAGCGATAGCCGATCCAGGGTTCTGTGAGGATATAGCGAGGCGCGGTGTGGTCCGGCTCAATCTTCTTTCGCAACTGCCCGATGAAGACTCGCAGGTATTCCGTCTGGTCCACCGCGTCGCCGCCCCAGACGGCAGCCAGCAGTGTGCGATGCGTGAGAACTTTGCCGGGATGACGAACGAGATAGACGAGCAGCTCAAACTCTTTCGGCGTTAGATGAACCTCGCCGCCGCGCACGCTCACGCTGCGAGCATCAAGGTCAATGCGAAAGTCTCCGACCTCGATGACAGTTTCGCCAGCATTGGTTTCATCCGGCGCACGCCTGAGAGCGGCACGCACGCGCGCCAGCAGCTCATCCATGCCGAAAGGCTTTGTCACGTAATCATCTGCGCCAGCATCCAGCGCTTCGACCTTGACGCGCTCTTCTCCTTTCACCGAAAGCACGATGATGGGGATGCTGGAATTTGCGCGCAGGTGGCGGCAAAGCTCAAGCCCGCTCATGCCGGGCATAGAGAGGTCTGTGATTACCAGATCAGGAGGCCAGTCGTGAAAAAGCTCAAGAGCCGCTTCACCGTCTGCGGCGACGCGCACGTCATAACGATGCGTCGTCAGACTGCGACGCAGCACGCGCGTAATCTGCGCTTCATCATCAACCACTAGAATTCGTTTGTTCTCACTCATTGTCGTGACGCGAGCTAAATCGAACCACACGAGATTGCCATGTCAAATAATAGTTTCTCGCAAAGGCGCAAGAAAAGAAAACCATAAGCTCGCAAAAGTGTTGAATGCCTCTTCTTCCTCTTTGGTTCTTCTTTTCTTTGCGCCTTTGCGAGAAACCGCTCGTCCCGCTATTGCGCGCTCCGATTTACATCAGGCAACTTATCATTCTGCTCTGCCGACGGTTGTTCTTCATCACCGATAGGAAGAGTAAACAGGAAGCGTGCGCCGCGCCCGCTCGCACCGTCTTCAATCCAGATACGACCGCCGTGCGCTTCGACGATGCCCTGCGCGATACTCAAACCGATTCCTGTCCCGGAAGGTTGATGCGTGCCCGCGTCGCCATCTCGCATTGCGCGGAAGAACTTGTCGAACACGCGCTCGCGCAACTCGACGGGAACGCCCCGCCCTTCGTCTTCGACGCTTAATTGAATGCTCTGCTCATTAACATTTTTAGCCGCCAGACGAATGCTCGTTCCAATGGGAGAATATTTGCTCGCGTTATCAACCAGCGTATAGATAACTTCCGAGACAGCCCGCGCATCAACGCGCACGACGGGCAATTCGTCTTCGAGCCAGACTTCGATTCTGTGTTTGCGTGTTAAAGGCGCGGCACGCTCCAGAGCCGCCGCGATGATCTCATCAATCGCTCCCCAACGCCTGCGCAGTCTCATCTCTCCTGCTTCAATGCGGGCCAACTCCATCAGGCTTTCAATAAAACGATTGAGACGGTCGGCCTCTTCGTCAATTACTTCGAGCATCTCCTGCCGCCCCTCAGCATCAAGATTGATAGCCTCTTCACCAGACGCTTTTGTCCGCAGCTCATCGAGCAGCGTCGTGACAGACGCTTTAATAGAAGTAAGCGGCGTGCGCAGGTCGTGCGTTACGGCGTCGAGCAAAGCAGACTTCAAACGCTCGCTTTGTTTGAGAGCCTGAGCGTGGCTTGAACGCTCGAATCTTTCCTGAAGCTCTTTGTATAGACGCTCTATTTCGCGGCGACCCGCATCGGCCTCTTCCGCGCGCCGCCTCGCTCTGGCAGAGAGTTGCCCGGCGGTTATCGCAGTAATCAGAAAGGCGAAGAGCGCAACCCAGTTGTCGGGAGCGTTAATGTTGAATGTCCCGACGGGAGGCAGGTAGAAGAAGTTAAAGCAGACGACTCCAAGCAGCGAAGCCACGATAGCGGGACGCGACCCCCAAAGAGCAGCGACGAAAAGAACAAGGAGCAGTAAGGCAAGAGCTACGGTTGTCGAGTTGACATGATTGCCGAAGAGTTTGAGCGCGCACGCGACCGCCAGCGTTCCGAGCAGAGCGACACAATAACCGGCCCACTTCTTCTCAATCGCTTCCTTCCACACGCGCTTCATTGTACACAAGAGCAAGAAGAACTGTCCGTTGTTTGTGATTGGTAAGTTGAGTTATTAGAGTGAGACATTCACCACACGCCACGCTCAAAACAACGGACAACGGGCAACGGACTACGGACAGCTTTACGTTCATCTTTATCTTTCCGGCGCGAAGGGTTTGCCGTAAAGTTCCTGATAGAGCCAGCCGAGCACCCGCACCTCAGCCGTGCAAAGAGCTTCGAGCCAGCAAGAGGTTAAGAGCAGAGCGCGGCCCTGTCCTGTCGGAATCTTCGCGGCCTCCTGCACGATTGATGCTGCCTCTTCCATCTTGAGTTTATAAGACTGGCTCATCTCTTCATTCATCTTCGTGGCTTCGTCAAGCGCGTTGAGCAGTTGGGCAATCCAGTCATGCAGGTCAGCCTCGCTGTTATGAACGGCGAGGGCTTGCAGGATGCCTATGGCTAGACGATCTTCCGCGCTGTTGAAATCGAACACGTCTTCGCCCGCGCGTTTTGATTCCGCTTGCTTCCACTGAAAGACTTCTTCAACGCGCGGATGCTTGATGACTGCGACGCGCTGGTCGTAATCAAGAAACCATTGAATGATGTTTGAGACGGAAGTTAGCTCAAGCTGCCCCTGCGCGTCGCGCTCAAGCGGCGGCGGCGCGAATTGCTCGCCATTTCCATTTACGGACTTAGAC
>JBAWGU010000453.1:0-4370 GCA_049593215.1 Pyrinomonadaceae bacterium | reverse complement strand
TTTCTTCGCGCCTTTGCGCCTTTGCGCGAACCCGCATCGTTTCGTTATTATCAACGCGCCAGAACCGTAAAGCTTTCCATCCACCGGAGATCAACAGATGAAAGAGTTGGCAGATGTTGCCTTGAATCTTGCGCGCGAGCGCGGCGCATCCTACGCGGACATACGCATCAGCCGCACGCGCAATCAATTTGTCAACACACGCGAGAAGCGCGTTGATAATGTGACGGACACAGAGACGTTCGGCTTCGGCGTGCGTGTCCTCGCAGACGGCGCGTGGGGCTTTGCCGCTTCGAGCAAAGTTGAGAAGGAAGAGATCAGGCGTGTCACGGAGCGCGCTCTTGAGATTGCGAAATCTAATCGCGTGATTCAACGCAATCGCATCGCGCTCGTTCCCGTCGAAAAATATGCGGACGCGAAATTCACCACGCCTGTCAAACAAGACCCTTTCACCGTGCCGCTCTCCGAAAAGGCTGACTATCTCTTGAAAGTGAATGCGGAAGCGATGAAGGTCAAAGGGCCGGGACCAATCTTCGTTAGCTCGAATATGTTCTTCACGAAGGAGGAAAAATATTTCGCTTCGACCGAAGGCTCTTACATCGAGCAGACTTTGATTCGCTCTTATCCGACATTCACAGTCACTTCCGTCAATACACAGACCGGACGCTTCGAGTTGCGCTCAAGCCTCGGCTCACCCATCGGCAAAGGCTATGAAGTCGTCGCCGAATACGATCTGATTAACGAAGCTCCGCGCGCGGCTGAAGAGGCTATCCAGAAACATACGGCGAAGGCCGTCGAGCCGGGACGCAAAGACCTTGTGCTTCACCCGACAAACCTCTGGTTGACGATTCACGAATCCATAGGGCATCCGACGGAGCTTGACCGCGTGCTTGGATACGAAGCCAACTACGCGGGCACATCTTTCGCCACGCGCGACAAGCTTGGAAAATTTCAGTACGGCTCAAAGTTCGTCAACATCAAAGGCGACAAGACGCAGCGTGATGCCCTTGCAACGTGCGGTTGGGATGATGACGGCGTGAAGACAACGGAGTGGGACATCATCAAAGACGGTGTGCTCGTCAGTTATCAAACCGTGCGCGACAACGCCGCAGTCATCGGTTTGAAGCGTTCGCAAGGGGCGTCATACGCGCAAAATTGGGGCATGGTCGCTTTTCAGAGAATGCCGAACGTGAGCCTCTCGCCTGCGAGCGGTAAGGCTGCAATCAGCGCGGACGATTTGATTGCGGACGTGAAGGACGGCGTTTACATAGAAGGCGACGGCTCGTATTCGATTGACCAGCAGCGTTACAACTTTCAGTTTGGCGGGCAAGTCTTCTGGGAGATTAAGAACGGCAAGAAGGTTGGACTGCTGCGCGATGTCGCGTATCAATCGCGCACGCCCGATTTCTGGAATGCCTGCGACGGCGTTGGCTCGCGCGAGCATTACCGTCTCGGCGGCTCATACTTTGACGGCAAAGGCGAGCCTACACAGGTCAACGCAGTCTCGCACGGCTGCCCGCCCGCGCGCTTCCGCCGCATCAATATCATCAATACAGGCAGAAAGATTTAAGAACAGTTTTCAGTTTTCAGAAGCGAACGAAAATCTTTTTCTGAAAACTGAAAACCGAAAACTGAAAACTGCGAACGGAGTGAGTAATGGCAATTCTATCGAGTAGCGAAGCTGAGGCTCTGCT
The DNA here is from genome assembly GCA_049593215.1 of Pyrinomonadaceae bacterium. Taxonomy (GTDB): domain Bacteria; phylum Acidobacteriota; class Blastocatellia; order Pyrinomonadales; family Pyrinomonadaceae; genus JBAWGU01. Next base: position 2,679 of record JBAWGU010000453.1, on the reverse strand, counting down.
TCAAAAGGTTCTCTCTTTCTCGAAGGCTGATGAGATGGAGGCGAGTTTGCGCGGGGGGCGCACGGCCTACACGCGATTCGGCGTTAGCTCTGCGAGCACGAGCGGCGATACGGATGATCTTGAATTAGTCGTCAACGCGCATTTCGGAAAGCGTGGAGGGATTGCGACGACGAACACGTTAGACGATGCGGGCCTTGAGCGGGTCGTGCGCGCGGCGGAAGAGATTGCGCGGCTGCGACCGGAAGACCCTGAGATGATGCCGTTCCTTGAGAAGCAGAAGTACGCGACGATTGAGACGGCGTTTGACGAAGCGACGTATCGCGCGGATGCGCAGACACGCGCACGCGGCGTCGCGGCGACGATTGATCCTGCTCGCTCAAAAAATCTTTTAGCCGCAGGACTCTTCGATCATGCAGGCTCTTTCGCTGCTCGCGCAAACACGCATGGGAATTTCGCTTATAACAAGAATTCGCTCTCATCTTTTACGACGACGGTGCGAACGCCTGACGGGACAGGCTCCGGCTGGGCCTCTGCCATGTCGCATCGCATCGCGGAGATTGACGCGGCGGCGCTCGGCACGCGCGCGATTATGAAGGCTGAGCTGTCGCACAACGCTGTGGCGATTGAGCCGGGCAATTACACTGTCATCCTTGAGCCGAACGCGACGGGCGATCTCATAGGCAACATGTTCGGCTTCTTCAACGCGCGCAGCGCAGACGAGGGCCGCTCGTTTCTCTCTAAGAAGGGCGGCGGCAATCGTCTCGGTGAACAAATCTTCGGCGAAGGAGTCAACATCTACACAGACCCAACGCTCCTCTCTGCGCCGGGAGCGCCGTTTGATGGCGAAGGCTTGCCGACAGAGAAGATGGACATTGTGCGCGGCGGCGTCTTGAAAAATCTTTTCTACTCGCGCTACTGGGCGAAGAAGCAGGACAAGCAGCCGACGCCCGCGCCGAGCAATATAATTATCGAAGGCGGCAACACAAGCATCGAAGAGATGATAAAGACGACGGAGCGCGGCGTGCTCGTGACGCGCTTCTGGTACATACGCCTCGTTGACCCGCAGTCGGTTCTCTACACGGGCCTCACGCGCGACGGCACGTTCCTGATAGAGAACGGGCGCATCAAGTCTGCCATCAAAAATTTTCGCTTCAACGAAACGCCCGTCAAGGTGCTTCACAACGTAGAGGCGATGTCGCCATCCGTTCGCATCACAGGCTCGGAACGCGTCGGCGCAGGCCGCCCGATCCTCGCCCCCGCGCTCAAAGTTAGAGACTTTTCGTTTACGAGTTTGTCGGATGCGGTATAAGAAAGTGATGAGTGACGAGTAATGAGTGATGAGTTAAAGATAACCCACTCATTACTCATCACTCATCACTCATCACTGCTCTTATGTTCTTCGCTCTTCTTCTAACCTTAATAGCTACGGCTGGCGGCGCGGTTGCGACTTATCTTTATGATGAAGGCGCGTCTCTGCTTGCGCGTGTGTGCGCGGGTGTAGTCATCGGGCTGACGCTCTTGGGGCTGTTCGGGTTTGCCATCTCATCTTTCATTGGACTGAATCCGGTTGCGCTTGCGCTCTCGGCGTTGATAGCCGCTTCTCCATTGTTGCTGCTGTTGAAGCCTGAGTGGAAAGCCATTGTGCGCGACGACATTGAAGAGGCGCGGGGCGATTTGCGGGAAGCTGTTCGGCGTCCGGGCAGGCAAACGCTGATTTATGTTGCCTTTTATGCGGTCGTTGCTGTTGTGCTGTGGTTTGTGTTCGACCGCGCGATGATTGAAGGCGAGAACGGCATCTCGACGGGCGTGCTCAATAATTTTGGCGACCTGCCATTTCATCTGAGCGTGATTACGAGCTTTGCGAAGGGGCAGAACTTTGTGCCGGAAGACCCGACGTTTGCGGGCGCGCGTTTCACTTATCCTTTTATTTCTGATTTCATCGCGGCGATGTTTTTCAAAGCGGGCGCGAGCCTGCGCGATGCAATGTTTCTGGAAAACTTCGTGCTTGCCATTGCGCTCATAGGGCTGTTGCATCGCTATGCTCTGGAGTTGACGCGTGACCGCGTGGCAGCGCTGCTCACGCCTTTGATTGTGCTCCTGAGCGGCGGCTTTGGCTGGTGGCTTATCTTCAAAGACGCGAAGGAGGGCGAGCGCGGCATAGTGGCGACGCTCTGGCAGCCGCTTCATTCCTACACGATTATTCCTGAAACAACATGGCGCTGGGGCAATGCGCTGACGACGCTCCTTGTCCCGCAACGCAGCCTCCTGCTCGGCCTCCCGCTCGCTCTGATTGTCTTCACGCAATGGTGGATAACGATTCGGGGGGAAGAGGGAAAAAGGGGAAGAGGGGAAAGGGAAGAAGGCAAAGGGAAAAAGGCAAAAGGGAAAAGTGCGAAGAAGAAGAAAGGGAAGTCAGCAGCATCTTTGTCATCTTCAGTCCCTTCATCTTCTTTCCTGAATGAAGCGGAAAGAGAATCGCGCTCTTCCTCTTCACCTCTTGCCTTCTTCTACTCTTCTCCCGCCGCGAAGCGGCTCATTGCTGCGGGAGTTGTCGCGGGACTTTTGCCGCTCTCGCACGCGCATACGTTCATTGTCGTGATGGGTGTGGGTGCGGGAATCTTTTTGCTCTTCTTTTTGCTTAGGGACTTGAAAGAGTGGCGCGCGTGGGCGGCGTTCTTT
>JBAWGU010000452.1:0-3923 GCA_049593215.1 Pyrinomonadaceae bacterium | reverse complement strand
GCGGGCGTGTTCGCGCCGACCGCGCTAATCAAGCCGTTGCGGATGACGATTGTGCCGCGCTGGATGGTCGCGCCCGTGACGGTGACGATGCGCGCGTTCGTGATGGCGTAAGTGTCTATCGCGCTTCGTTGAGCTTGCGAGGGGCGGATTGTGGTGGCGATGAGAGCGACGGCGAAGAGAACGGCGAGCGCGGATTGCAGTTGGCGATTTCGCATAAGTGTTTTGCTTCCGGCTGAACTCTATTTAACGCGCACACTCTTAAGTGATTTGGAGCGCGCATCACAAATTTTCAGTAAAGATAAAGAAGGAGGGTGAAAGAGCAAGGATGAAGGATGAAGGATGAAAGATTTGCAATCTCAAATCTAAAATTTCAGATTACAGATTGTCTTTCATCCTTCCGCCTTCCGTCTTCATCCTTGCTCTCAGAGATGCTCAATGCTTTGCGTTGGCGTTAGCGTTGGTGCTAGCGGCCTTGTTAGCGTTCGCGTTTGCCGCGCCCTTGTCTGCGCTGACCGTCAACTGGTTCTTGACGCCCTTGACGCCTTCGACGCCTTTGGCGACTGTTTCAGCTTTGGTTTTCTGCGCGGCGCTGGCGACGCTGCCCTTTAACGTGACCTCTGCATTGTTCACGTCAACATTGATGGTCGAGTCGCGCAGGTCGTCTGCGGCAAGCAGCGCGGCGCGCACCTTGGTCCAGAGCCATGCGTCTTCCACGCCGGTGCCGATGGCGCTGCCGCCAGACTTGGCTTTTTCGCGCGCTTCCTTATCGTAGCGGGCTTTGTCCTTTTCATACTCTGCGCGCGTCGGGCCGCTCATATTCGTATTGGCATTCGCATTGGTGTTCGCCGTGTTCGCATTGGCGTTCGCGTTGTGGTTGGCATTAGCCACGTTGGCATTCGCATTGGCGTTGTTGGTGGTGGTCGTGTCGCTGCTGCATCCGGCGGCTAAGACGGCGAGCGCGAAGGCCAGAAGCGTTGCTGCAAGTTTGTTCTTGGTCATGTTGTCTCCTGCGATGTTTGATGTCCCTTTGGACTGATTCCGAAATTATTCAAGCTCAAACGAAAGAGCGCACACACGGTCGGAGGAGTTCGGAGCCGCGCGTTCTTCGTCAAAAAGCTCAAGCTAAAACAGAAGGGTTTGGGTCTTGATACCGCCGAGATATTAATAAAAGCAGTGACAAGTGACAAGTTCAGCTTACAGTTTTCGGTTTTCAGTTTTTCGGTTGGTTGAACGGCACTGAGATTTGAAATCTCAAATTTAAGCTTAGAAAAAGCTGAAAACTGAAAACCGAAAACTCTAAACTGCTTTCACTGCCCTTAAATCCTTGACGCTGGAAGAGACGGCTTGTTACACTTTCGTGAGAATTCAAGCGGACCCGACGCTTTCGATGCGTCGCCTGTATCCAAAGGGTTATCCCCCAGACCCGCGCGTGCGGCGCAAGTCTGATTTTTGTAACCGACAAATCTTCGATGGAGGTGTTATGGTGGGCTTTAAGGTCGGCCAGAAAGTCATTTATCCCAATCACGGAATCGGGACCATCGAGCAGATCGAACAGAAGCAGATAGGCACAAACTCCCTCCCTTTCTATACACTTCGTCTGGCTGCTACCAATTCCGTCGTGCTCGTCCCAGTCGCCAACGCGCGTGAAGTTGGCCTTCGTTCCCCAATCACCAACGGCGAATGCGAAATGCTCCTGAAAAATCTAGGGGACGATTTCACAGCCCCCGCCACCGATTGGAAAGATCGCTTCAAAGATTTCTCAGAGAAGATGCGCACCGGAGACATCTTCGGCGTCGCGGATGTCTTAAAGAACCTGACCTACTTGAGTCATATCAAGCCGCTTAGTTTCCGCGAGCAGCGTATGCTTGAGAGAGCGCGCTATCTCGTCATCTCCGAACTGGCAGCCGTCTGCCGCCAGCCCGAATGCAACGTCGAGCCGAGAGTCGAACAGGCTCTGGCAAGGGCTTGCACCAAGCATGAGCGTCGCCCTGCGCGCGCGCGTGCCGTCGGCGCAACTGCCGGTCACTGACCGCTTTTCAACACAAGGGAAAATTCTCATCTGCCCAGCCCGCGCGTTTGCTCATTGAAGCAAAAGCCGCGTCGTCTCTTATTGCGCCTTGTGCCCTGTTAGAGAATTGAGTGTGTAGCAAATAAGATTCACCGCAGAGGCGCAGAGGAAACGCAGAGTTAGCGCAGAGAGTTGAATGTTTTTCTCTGCGTAATCTCTGCGAAGACTCTGCGCCTCTCTGCGGTGAACCGCCCCGCGCCCTTATCACTCAATAGCAAGACAATCTAATATGTCACTAAGCCAGCCGCGCATGATATAATTTCGGCCTGACGAAAATTCATTACTTCAATTCGCAGCGCGGGACTCCCCTTCCCTTTTTGAATCGAGATGGATGAACCTGCAAGTTATCTCCTGACTCTGCTCTTCAGCGAAGAAGCCGTCGCTGAACACGTCACGCTCGGAGAAGCACTCCTTAAACTTTCGGCGGTCCTGTTGCTCGTCGCAGCCAACGGCTATTTCGTCGGCTCAGAGTTTGCGCTGGTCTCCGTGCGCCGTCCCAAGCTGGAAGCGCGCGCGGCTGGCGGAAGCAAAAGCGCGCAATCGGCGATCAGACTTTTGGACCACCCGACGCTCTTTATCTCCGCGACGCAACTCGGCATCACGCTCGCCTCTCTCGCCCTCGGCTGGATTGGCGAGCCGACCATCGCCGCGCTTCTCTTGCCCGTTGCCAACAGCATTGCATCTGAGGGCCGCGCCGCGCTCATCGCTCACGGCGTCGCTATCGCTATCGCTTTCAGCTTGATTACCTTCTTTCACATCGTGCTCGGCGAATTGATGCCCAAGATGATCGCGCTCGAACGCGCGGAGGGCGTCGCGCTCGTCGCCTCGCGCCCGCTCGAACTCTTCGCCAAAATTTTTCGCGCGCCGATCTGGGTCTTCAACAAGACGGGCACATTCTTAGGCCGTCTGCTTGGCCTCAAAACTTCGCTCGATCACTCAGCCGTTTATACAGAAACAGAATTGCGCCAACTCATTGACGTGTCGCGCGAGAGCGGGCACCTGCGTCCCGCAGAGCAGCGTTTGATTCACAGCGTCTTTGAGTTTTCTGACACGCTTGTGCGCGAGGCTATGGTCCCACGCACCGCGATGGCTGCCGTCTCAAGCGACTGCACGCTCGAACAAATCACACAAGCCTTTCATAAACACGGCTACTCGCGCCTGCCCGTCTATCGTGAATCCCTCGACGACGTAATCGGCTTCATACACAGCAAGGATGTGATGCCATACCTCTTGCGGCCCGAAAGTTTTCGTCTTGAACAGGTCTTGCAAGCTCCGCTCTACGTGGTTGACACGGCGCGGCTCGAAGATGTCTTGAAGCAGATGCAGAAGGCCAAAGCGCATTTCGGCTTCGTCGTTGACGAGCACGGCGGAGTGGAAGGCATCATCACTCTGGAAGACCTTTTGGAAGAGATTGTCGGCGACATCTCAGACGAGCACGACGAAGAAGTGAACGACCAGATCGCAGAACAACGCGACGGCACATACATCCTCGACGGCGGCCTCGCCGTGCGCGACCTCAACCGCCGACTGAAACTCTCTCTGCCTGAATCTGAAAGCTACACCACCATCGCAGGCTTCCTGATGAGCACTGCCGGGCACGTCCTGCAACCCGGCGAAGTGGTCCCCTACGACGGCCTCACGTTTCAGGTCGAGCGCGTCGAACGCCGCCGCGTCCTCAGCATCCGTCTTGAGAAGACAGAGGCGGAAACAGAAGTTGGCGCAGCCGCCGCAAGCGGCAACAACGCCGAAGCATAAGGTTGTCAGAACCGCCTGCGGTAGCGGGCGGGTGTTAGTATGAATTGACCCAAGTGATAACTTAGCCCGCGACCCGCCCGCTACCGCAGGCGGTTCTGAC
>JBAWGU010000451.1:0-5071 GCA_049593215.1 Pyrinomonadaceae bacterium | reverse complement strand
GCGCTCATGGCAGGCAAGATGCCTGCGCTCCCAGCGTTATAATTATGAGCTTCTGGCATTACGTACAAATGGCGGCAGGGACGGCGGCGATTCACTGGATCGCTCTCGGATTCCTGCTGGTCGCTTTCCTCCTCTCGCGTTTCGTGCCGACAGAGAGAGCGCGCCTCCGCACGGCTGTGCTCCTTTTCATACTCTCATTCGTAGGCTTGCACATCTCCGCCGCGCTGCTCGCTTACGGCGCGAGTCCTGCGGGGATGGATTCGGCCAGCACTGCATACAATTGGATAAGAGGAGCTGCGCGCTTCATAGGGAGCATCGCGGTCATTAATCTGGCGGGTGTGCTTGTCTTTGAACTGCTGCTTGACGCTCTCAGAATCAAACCGCCGCGCATCATGCGCGACTTGCTGGTGGCGCTCGCTTACTTCGTTGTCGCCATCGCTATTCTTTCGAGAAGCGGCGCGAACCTGACCGGCATCGTTGCGACTTCTGCCATCATCACGGCGGCCATCGGCCTCTCGTTTCAGGACACTCTCGGAAATACTATGGGCGGTCTTGCCTTGCAGATGGAGCGCACCATCGGCGTCGGCGATTGGATTCGAATAGACCAGCAGGAAGGCGTCGTCAAAGAGATACGCTGGCGGCACACCGCGATTGAGACGCGCAACTGGGACACGATTGTGATTCCCAACAGCGTCTTGATGCGAAGTCAGGTGACTGTTTTGGGGCGTCGCTCAGGTGCGCCGCGACAGCATCGCCAGTGGGTCTATTTCAATGTTGACTTCCGCTTTGCGCCGACGGATGTGATTGATGCTGTCGAGGCTGCTTTGCGCGCAGAGCCGATCCCGAACGTCGCGCTCGAACCGCTTCCGAATTGCGTGATGATGGATTTCAAAGAGAGCTACGCCAGCTACGCCGTGCGCTACTGGTTGACGGACCTTGCTGTTGACGACCCGACCAATTCGGTTGTGCGCTCACGCATCTATTTCGCGCTCCGCCGCGCGGGGATTACGCTTTCTATCCCGGCGCAGTCTCTCTTCATCACCGAAGAGGACCAGACGCGCCGCGAGCGCAAACAGGATGAAGAGATTGAAGAGCGTGTGGAAGCTTTGCGCCATGTCGAACTCTTTCATTCGTTGACGGACGAAGAGCGGCGCGAGTTGGCAGGACATTTGAGAGTCGCTCCCTTTGTGCGCGGCGAAGCGATGACGAGGCAGGGCGCAAAGGCGCACTGGCTCTACATCATGGCGAAAGGCAAAGGCGAGGTTCGCGTAGCCGTTGACGATACGCGCCTCAGCGAAAAGGTGGCGACGCTTCACGAAGGAGATTTTTTTGGCGAGATGGGATTGATGACAGGAGCGCCGCGCGCCGCCACCGTCATCGCCACAACTGATACGGAATGTTATCGTCTCGACAAAGAAGCTTTTCACGACATCATTCGCCGCCGTCCTGAGATTGCCGAAGACATCTCGCACATCCTCGCTCGTCGCCGCGTTGAACTCGAAGCCGTCCGCGAAGACCTCAACGAAGAGGCTAAGCGCCAACGCCTGCGCCGCCATCAAGGCGACTTCCTGCACCGCATACGCAACTTCTTTACACTGTAAAAACTGTCCGTTGTCCGTTGTTTCTGTTTGCTGAGATGAATACTAAAGATTAAGCATTCAATACAGGAAACACTCAAAACAACTGACAACGGACCACTGACTACGGACAGTCTTACGGACAGCCTTTCGGCCCCTCATTTGCTTCTGGGCTTTAATCGAGCGAGCGCGTGTCGCATAATCGGACGAAGGAGCAAAAGGGTGAAGGATTCGATGTGGGGGCTGGGCGGGCTGACGTGGAAGCGTCTGGCAAAGCGCGTCTGGAATGAACTTGATGAAGACGACGTGTGGGGACGCGCGGCGCAGTTGGCTTACTACTTCCTGCTCGCGCTCTTTCCGCTACTGCTGTTTCTCACTTCGCTACTAGGTTTCTTTGCGAAAGAGGGTACGGAGTTGCGCGACAAGCTCTTCATCTATCTGGGACAGGTGATGCCCGGCTCTGCGACGGAGCTTGTGCGCACGACCGTTAGCGATGTTGGCAAAGGGGCAAGCGGCGGCAAAATCACTTTCGGAATTTTTGCTGCGCTGTGGGCTGCGTCAAACGGCATGGGCGCGATGACGGAAGCTCTCAATGCGGCTTACGGAGTCAAAGAGGCGCGCTCATGGTGGAACAGGCGCGTCGTCGCCGTCTGTCTCACTATCGCGCTCGCCGTGTTGATCATCTCCGCGCTCGCGCTCATCCTCTACGGCGGCAAAATCGCGGACAGCATTGCTGTCAGCCAGGGTCTCGGCGGCGTCTTCAAGATTTGCTGGATGGTGATACAGTGGCCCATTGTGCTCGCCTTCGTGTTGCTGGCCTTCGCGCTCATCTACTACTTCGCGCCGGACCTTGCCGACCAGGACTGGGCGTGGGTCACGCCCGGCTCCGTCATCGGCGTCGTGCTCTGGCTGCTGGTCTCATTCGGCTTTCGCCTCTACCTGCACTTCTTCGATTCCTACAGCGCGACCTACGGCTCGCTCGGCGCAGTCATCATCCTCATGCTCTGGTTCTACCTCACAGGCGCAGCCATCCTGATCGGCGGCGAGATTAATTCCGAAATCGAAAACGCCGCCGCCAAAGCAGGCGCGAAAGACGCCAAAGAGAAAGGCGAGAAAGCGCCTGATTAGGATATAGTACTAAGAGCGTGTCTAAAAGGTCGCGTGAGCGACAGTTTGAATTTAGCCGTGCGTTTCAACGCACGGGATCTCCCGCCGATGAATCGGCTGGCTCAAGTCAGAGCATCGCTGACGCGATGGCGGCGGAAGACACTTTCTTAGTGCTCAGCACTTTATTTATGATTAAATTGAGTGATGAAGTTGCGGCTGCTCTGGATGAAGGGCGCGCGGTTGTTGCGCTTGAATCAACTGTGATTGCGCACGGGTTGCCGCGCCCGCAGAATCTTGAAACGGCCTTGAGGCTTGAAGAGATTGTTCGCGCGGGCGGGGCTGTGCCGGCGACGATTGCGATTCTTAAGGGCCGTTTGCATGTGGGCCTCAATCGGGATCAGCTTGAGCGCATCGCTCGGAGCGAGGACGTGCATAAGATCAGTCGGCGCGATTTGCCTGTCGCGGTTGCGCGCAAGTGGGACGGGGCGACAACTGTGGCGACTACGAGTTGGATTGCGCATCGCGCAGGCGTGAGAGTCTTCGCCACGGGCGGCATCGGCGGCGTGCATCGCGGAGAGTTGCCGGATGTGTCTGCGGACTTGCCGGAGCTTGCGCGCACTCCCATCGTAGTTGTTTGTTCGGGAGCAAAGATTGTGCTTGACCTTCCGACCACGCGCGAGTGGTTGGAGACGCATGGTGTGACAGTCGTCGGCTACGCCTGCGATGAGATGCCAGCTTTCTATTCGCGCCGTAGCGGCTTGAAAGTGGATGCGCGCGTAGAGACGGCTGAAGAGGTTGCTCAGCTTGATAGGGCGCGTCGTGAGTTGAATCTGGAAGGCGCGCTGCTCGTTACTGTGCCCGTGCCTGTCGAAGCGGAAGTTCCTGCTGAAGCCTTGCAGGAAGCGTTGGAGCAGGCTTTGAGAGAAGCGTTAGAGAAGGGAATCGGCGGGCGCGACTTAACGCCGTACCTTCTCTCGCGCATGAGCGCGCTCAGCAATGGTGCGACGCTGCGTGCCAATATCGCTCTGCTTGAGAACAACGCGCGCGTCGCTGCTGCGATAGCTTTGGCTCTTGTGAGAAAAGAAGAGAGTTGAAAATAGGGTGAGAATAATTCACCGCAGAGGCACAGAGGATTCGCAGAGTTAGCGCAGAGACTTGAATGTCTCTCGAACCTCTGCGTAAACTCTGCGTCGTCTCTGCGCCTCTGCGGTGAGGTAAGTCTTAATTCTATGCCACGCACAATTGTTGCCGTTAGCGGCTTCACTTCAAATTCCGGCAAGACCACTTTGATGTGCGAACTCCTGCGCGCCTTCAAGGGCTGGGAGGCGATTAAGATGACGCGCGGCCATTATCGTTCGTGCGGCAAAGACCCACATGCCTGTTGCGTGAGCCATCTCTTGAGCGACCAGCCATCTATTCGTTCGGGCCGCGCGGAGACTTATGCGTTGGGCAAAGACACAGGGCGTTACTGGGATGCCGGAGCTTCAAACGTTCACTGGGTCATCGCCACCAACGATCAAGTGGAAGAGGGAATCAAACGCGCTCTCAAACGCGTTGATGCGGATGCCGTCTTTGTTGAAGGCAACAGTTTTATGCAGTTCGTGCGTGTTGATTTCGCCGTCATGGTCGCGCGCGCAGACGCAACGGAGATCAAGCCTACGGCGCGGCGCGCTCTCTTGAAAGCAGATGCGCTCTACCTGTCAGACGAGCAAGGAGACGCGAGCGCAACGCTTGAGCGGTTTGCGCTCGCTCGCTCCAAATTCAACGGCAAAGATTTTGTCTGCGACATTCCAATTTACACGCGCGAAGAACTTCCAGCCTTGATAGCTCGTATAGAATCTGTTCATTCGGCACTGGCTGCTTGAGCTGATTGCCTCGCTTCTGTTTTTAACAGCACTTACCTTCTGAAGAAAATGAACGGACACATCTTTCAACTGAACTCTTCGCGCGGCGGCGTCCCAAAGCTTGCTGTGCGCGAGGCCGTGCTAACTACGAATGGGCTGACCGACGACGTGCAGGCGCATCCTAAGATTCACGGTGGGCCTGACAAAGCGCTCTGCCTCTTCTCGCTTGAGCGCATTCTTGAGCTTCAGGCTGAGGGGCATCCGATCTATCCCGGCTCTGTAGGCGAGAACGTGACCGTCACAGGTCTTGATTGGAGCGCGCTCAAGCCCGGCGACAAACTCGCGCTGGGCGATGAAGTCGTCATCGAAATCAGTTCTTACACGAACCCCTGCAACAGCCTCATAGACTCTTTCATCGAAGGCGACTACACACGCATCGCGCAGAAAAAGCATCCCGGCGAAAGCCGCCTCTACGCCCGCATCATCAAAACAGGCCGCCTCGCTGTGGGCCAACCTGTGAGAGTTTTGAACGGAGACTCGTAG
>JBAWGU010000450.1:0-3139 GCA_049593215.1 Pyrinomonadaceae bacterium | reverse complement strand
TCTTTGCGCCTTTGCGCGAACCCTTCGTTATATCTTTACCCGAAAATGTCCCGCACCTTGTCCATCAAGCCTTTGTCTTCGAGGTCTGTGCTTTCGACTTCGGCGAGTTGTTCAAGGATGCGGCGTTGTTCGCGTGTGAGCGTCTTGGGTGTGACGACTGTGACGGCCACGAAGAGGTCGCCGCGCCCGCGCCCACCGAGCACAGGCATTCCGTGTCCCTTCAAGCGAAAGACTGTGCCTGTCTGCGTGCCCGCAGGAACTTTCAACTGCTCCGTGTTGTTCAGGGTCTGCACTGTGACATCAGAGCCGAGCGCAGCCTGCGCGAATGAGATCGGGACGGATGAATAGAGGTTGCTGCCCTGACGCTCAAACTGCTCATGCTCGCCGACGTGTATGACAACGTAGAGGTCGCCCGATGGTCCACCGCTCGTTCCCGCTTCGCCTTCGCCCTGCACCCTCAGGCGCGAGCCTGTTTCGACGCCCGCAGGAATCTTGACCTCCATCATCTTCTCACGCTCAACGCGCCCCGCGCCTTTGCAGTTCGCGCAAGGACTCTTGATGATGCGCCCTGTGCCGCGACAGGTGCCGCAGGTGCGCGCGACGGAGAAGAAGCCCTGCTGATATCTGACCTGTCCTGCGCCGTTGCAAGTCGTGCAGGTCTCAGGCTGCGTGCCTTCAGCCGCGCCCGTGCCTTTGCAAACATCGCAAGCCTCAAGGCGCGGGATACGCAGTTGTGCCGTCAGGCCCGAAGCAGCGTCTTCGAGTGAAATCTCCAAATCGTAACGAAGGTCTGCGCCGCGCTGTGCGGAAGTTCTGCGCGAGCCGCCGCCGCGCCCTCCGCCGCTAAAGACATCGCCAAAGCCGAAGAGGTCGCCGAGAATATCTTCGATGCCGCCGAAGCCGGGAGCGCCCCAGCTTGCTCCTCCCGCGCCGCTCGAAACTCCCGCATGTCCGAAATGATCGTAACGCCTGCGCTGCTCCGCGTCCGAGAGCACGGAATAAGCTTCAGCAGCCTCTTTAAATTTCTCTTCCGCCGCAGCATCGCCGGGATTTTTGTCCGGGTGATATTTCACAGCCAGACGACGATACGCGCTCTTAATATCCTGATCCGAAGCGCTACGCTCCACGCCAAGAATTTCGTAATAATCTCTCTTACTCATTACGCTAGATAAATTCCCTTTCCTGTATGGCTCAAATTAAGCTACGAATTATAACAGTCTGGAATCTGGAATCAAAAAAGCGTTGTGCTTCCAACTCCAGACTCCAGACTTTAGACTCCAGACTATTTTAGTTATTCTGAGCTTCCTGCGCGCCAGCGTCATCCATGGCGCTCATCATCGCGTTGGTCAGGATCGTGGCGAGCCGACCGACTGACTCAAGCCCGCGCCGAATCTCTTCGATGCTGGTTGACTTGGCTGCTTCCTCTCCTTCGGCGAGAGTATTCTGCGCGCCGCGCCGGTCCTCTTCCGAAAGCTCTTTGCCAAACTCAAGGAAAGCCCGTCGCGTGTTGCGCACAAGGCTGTCGAGTTTGGTGCGCTGCGCAATCACCTCTTTCATCTTGCGGTCGGCGTCGGCGGAGGTTTCCGCTTCGGCGATCAGACGATTGATTTCGTCCGGCGTCAGCCCGGATGTCGGAGTAATGCGCATCGCCTGTTCGCGCCCCGTCGTCTTATCCTGCGCCGAGACGGAGACGATGCCGTTCGCATCAACTTCAAAAGCGACTTCGATCTGCGGCGCACCGCGCGGGCTGGGCGGGATGCCCACCAGCTCAAACTTGCCGAGCGAGCGATTGCCCTGCGCAATCTCGCGCTCGCCTTGCAGCACGTGAATCTCCACGGAAGATTGATTATCAACGACCGTGGTAAACGTCAGACTGTTGCGCAGAGGAATCGTAGAGTTGCGTTCAACTATTTTTGTGAACAACCCGCCGCGCGTCTCTAATCCCAGACTGAGCGGCAGCACGTCAAGCAGCACGATGTCTTTGACTTCGCCTGTCAGCACGCCGCCCTGAATCGCCGCGCCCATCGCCACAACTTCGTCAGGGTTGATTTCAGATGATGCCTCTTTACCGAAAATCTCTTTCACAGTCCGCGCGATGATTGGCGAGCGCGTCTGCCCGCCGACTAAAATCACCTTGTCTATATCGTTCGGCTGAAGCTTCGCATCCCACAGAGCTTTCTGGCACGGCTCAATGGTTTGCTCAACCAGATCGCCCACGAGTTTCTCAAACTGCTCTCTGGTCAGGGTTTTATTAAAATGCTTCGGGCCGGACTGGTCTGCGGCGATGAAAGGAAGGTTGATATTCGTCTCTTCAACAAAAGAGAGTTCGCACTTGGCGCGCTCTGCGGCCTCTTTCAATCTTTGCAGCGCGAGGCGATCCGTGCGCAGGTTGATTAACGTCTCTTCCTGAAACTGCTCGACCATCCAGTTGATGATGCGCTCGTCAAAATCCTCGCCGCCCAGGAATGTGTTGCCCGAAGTTGAGAGAACTTCAAACAGGCCGTCGTTCATCTCAAGGATTGAAATATCGAATGTGCCGCCGCCCAGATCGTAAACGGCGATGCGCTCGGTGTTGGATTTTCCAAGACCGTAAGCGAGCGCGGCAGCCGTCGGCTCGTTGATGATGCGCTCGACTTTGAGTCCGGCGATGCGCCCTGCATCTTTCGTCGCCTGTCTTTGCGTGTCGTCGAAATATGCAGGGACGGTAATGATTGCGTCTGAAACAGATTCGCCTAAGAAATCTTCTGCGGCGGCTTTGAGGCGTTGGAGGACAATGCCCGAAATTTCCTGCGGGCTGTAGGTGCGGCCCTGAACGTGTATGCGCGCGTCGCCGTTCGTCGAATCAACGATCTCGAAAGGAGCGCCCTCTTTCATGCGCTGAACTTCGGGCGAATTGAATTTTCGTCCGATGAGACGCTTGACCGCATAGACCGTGTTAGCAGCGTTCGTCACAGCCTGTCGTTTGGCAATCTGCCCGACCAGCCGCTCGCCCTTGTCCGTGAAGCCAACCACAGTGGGAGTGGTGCGCCCGCCCTCTTTGTTCGGAACAATCTGAACCGCGCCGCCCTCAAGCACCGCCACGCAGCAGTTCGTCGTCCCTAAATCAATTCCAATAACTTTACCCATATCGTCTTTAAGG
>JBAWGU010000449.1:0-2003 GCA_049593215.1 Pyrinomonadaceae bacterium | reverse complement strand
CAGGTCTGGAAGGCGGGCTTGCCCCCGCTCTTCCTTAAATTTTTACGGTATTAGAACTCACTGTTTATCGAGCGGAATGATGGCGAGGTCTGCGCGCACGGGGCCGATCTCGGTGGTAGCAACGATGCGCAGGGGCAGGCGACGACGGTCATCGCTCACCCACAGGCGCAGCCCGTACTTGTCCGGCTGCGCATCATCCGTCGTCACAGACAACTGAATCGCGCTGATCTTTTGCCCGCCGAGTTCGATCACCTCGCGGCGCAGCGAAGTCAGAAAGAGGGTGCGCGCTCGATTGTGCGCGAGCAGAGAGACGGCGTTGCGTTTCGGCGGCGTGAGATTGAAAGAGCGCAGCGCGTAAAAGATTGAGAGAAAATCGTGTGTGCCGACGGGAATCTCTATGCGCGTGCCTGTGTCTGTGACGACGCCGCCGCGATCCTGATCGAAAGAGAAAGTCTGATTGGAGCGACGACGATTCTCTTGCTGCATAATCTCTGTGCGGAAGGGCAGGAGCGTGTCGGGGTCAAGGTACGAGTTGATCTGGTCGCTCGCAAAAAAGATTTTCTGCAAAGCTGCCGTTGTCTGTCCCTTCGCGGTGATCAGCAGCCCGTCGCGGTTGAAGAATTTGGCGCGTGTTCGAACCTGAAACGAAGCGATGCCGACAGGTTGCGGCATGTTTCCAAGAAAGACATTAAAGTTTAACTGCTCTCCGACTTTGAACGGCACGCCTGCCGGAAGGTCTGCGCCCGCGCTGCCATCGCCGTTGGCGGCAGGAGGCGGTGTCGGAGTCGGTTGGGCAACAGGCGGGGTGCTCGTCGCTAAAGGGTTCGCCCGATTGGGAACGATGACGGTGCGCGAAGGTATCGCAGGCGTCGGCGTGGGTCGCGCTCCGCTCGGCAGTTCCGAGCCTGCGAGTTCGGCGCGAATCTCGCCTGCGCTGTGATGCGCGAGAATCAGAATGGGCACGTGGCGCTCGTCGTCGCTGAAGTAGATACGGATGTGATAGTTGTTGGCGGAAGAGTTGCTGGGCACTCGCACCTGAGTGACGATGGTGCTGAAAGAGCCGACGTTGGTTTTGACCATCTCGCGCCCGGTCACTTTCAATTCAACATCGTAAGTTTCGGGGTCGTTGCTCACACTCAAATGATAGACGCCGCCTTCCGTCAGGGGCAGAGCGCGCAGGCGATAGAGCGCAGACAAGAGATCATACGTCCCCGTAATTCCGACGGCCTTTACCTTCGCAGGAATCGCGGACGTGCCAGCCGGTTGATTGTATTCACGCTCAGAGTCGGAAGCGCGTCCGGCCTCGCGCACCACCTGCTGCGTGCGAAAGGGAAGTCCCGAAGCGGGATCAACGTAAGAGATGTAATCGTTATTGACGGCGTAGAGCGCGACGTTGACGATGCCTGTGGTCTCAACGTGCGCGCGAATTTGCAAGCCTTCGCGTCCGAAGAAATTTCCGCGTCCGGCGACGAAGAGTTCGACGTGTGCCGCGGAGATGAAGTTTGAGAAAGAGACGTTATAAGTCAGGCGTTCGCCGACGCGATAAGGGGATAGCGAAAAGGGAGTGGCAACCGTCTCCGCCTGACGCTGCGCAAGGAGCGGCGCAGAGAGCGCAAGCGTCAGGAGCAGAGTTGCCAGAGCGATGAGCGGACGTTTCAACTGTTCATTCCCCTTCTTGATCGAGTCTCAAACTTGCAGCGCGCGCGACAAACCCGCAAGCGCCAGCTAATCTTACACGCTTCAACAGTTGCACAGTTCCTAATCATTACGGAAAACGGTTGCAGAGCATACTCTACCGCACTTCACCTGCTTCCACGAAAGCGAGCGGAAAAATCTCCCTTCGCGCGGCACTGCTTTGCGAGTGCGCCGCCCCGCGCGCAGCATTCAACGGAAAAGCAAGCCACTGCATTGGGGGGTAATTCAACTTACAATACGATTTTACAGATGATTACGGCAAGTGACGGAAAAGCTGTTCGTTGTTCGTTGTCCGTAGTCAGTGGTCC
>JBAWGU010000448.1:0-6483 GCA_049593215.1 Pyrinomonadaceae bacterium | reverse complement strand
GGGTGGGAGCTTGACGCGATTGCTGCTGTGGTGGTCGGCGGGACGCTTTTGACGGGCGGGCAGGGCGGCGTCGGCTCAACGCTGGTCGGTGTGCTGCTGCTCGGCGTCATCTTCAACCTCTTCAACTTGGAAGGCACGATCAGCCCCTGGTGGCAGTTGGTCCTGCGCGGCCTCATCCTGCTCTTTGTCGTGATCGTCCAGAATCGCCTCAGTGCAAGAAAATAAATGATGAATGCGGAATGATGAATGATGAATGATGAATTAAGAATTTGTCTTTCGTTCACCATTCATCATTCATCGTTCATCGTTCCTCTTTTGATGTGAGGTTTTATAAGGGTGTCGAATTGTTACAGCAAGCAGGAGATTGAATCGTTCGTTCAGAAAGTTTTAGAAGACGGCTTCTGCGTTTTGAACGAACATTTTTCGGTAGATGTGCTGGGCGTCTGGAACGAAGCTTTTACGCCTCTGCTTGAAAGACACATCGAGCGCGAAGGGCAGTTGCAGAATCGCGGGCCTGCGCGCTACTACGTGACGCTTCCTTTCAGGCAGCCCTTCGCTGATGCGGCCATCTACGAAGACGTTGATGTGCTGGCGATTGTCGAAGGCTTGGTGGGCGCGGACGCTGTGATGTGCCAGCTTGCCACGGACACGCCGCTCAAAGGTTCTCTCTATCAGGACATTCACAGGGACACGCTGCCGCTCTTTCCGGAGACGGGCAGAGAGACTCCGCCGTTTCAACTTGCCGTCAACTTTCCGCTCGTTGACGTGAAGATTGAGAACGGGCCGTTCGAGGTTGCGCGCGGCACTCACATGATGTCTAAGGCCGAAGGTCTGCGCCGCATCGAATCGGGCGAGGTGAAATTAGAGCCGATCACAATGGGTCTCGGCGATGTGATGATACGCGACGTGCGCGGGCTTCATCGTGGCACTCCGAACCTGACGGACGTGCCGCGCCCGATGGTCGTGATCGGCTACAGCCGTCGCTGGCTCTTCCGCCCGGAAGTCAACATACGCATCCCGCGCTCTTGCCTTCCGACTCTTTCAGAACGCGCGCGACAACTCCTGCGCTTCAATCCTGTCGTTGATTCGCCGGATGATGAGGGAGAGTTTGAGGTTTATCAATCATTCGCTTATTGAGAGTTGAGGGTTCACGCAAAGGCGCAAAGAACAGAAAGACAAGAGGCGCAAAGTTATTGAGTGTTTCCTTGCGAGCTTATGTTTTTCTTTTCTTGCGCCTTTGCGTGAACCCTCTTCGTTCTTGAGGAATAGTGATGAGTCAAACGCAATCAGAGATTTCAACACAGGCGCGGCTCGACCTCTTGCGCGAGGCTTTGCCTTACATTCAACGCTTCAAGGGGAAGACGTTTGTCGTTAAGCTCTCAGGCAAGGCAACGGAAGACCCTTCAAATCTGGCCTCGCTCGCAGAAGAACTCGCGCTCATTCATCAGGTCGGGATACGCCTCTGCGTCGTGCATGGCGGCGGCAAACAGTTGACGGACCTTGCCTCGCGGATGGGCGTGGAGCAGACGATCATCAACGGGCGGCGCGTGACGGATGATGAGACGCTTGAGATGGCGAAGATGATCTTTGCCGGAAAAATTAATACGGACATCCTCGCGGCTCTGCGTCATCGCGGAGTGGAAGCCGTGGGTCTCTCAGGCGTTGACGGCAACATCGTCCACGCCGAGCGACGACCGCCGAAAGAGATTTTGAATCGGGCGACGGGTGAGAGCAAGTCTGTTGACTTCGGCCACGTCGGGGATGTCGTGGAGATTAATGCGCGCCTGCTCTGCGTCCTCTTAGATCAGGGCTACCTGCCTGTCATCTCTTCGCTCGGCGCGGATTCCGAAGGCATGGTCTTTAATATCAATGCCGACACGATTGCATCCGAAATCGCCGTGCAGTTGGAAGCAGAGAAGTTGATCCTGCTCTCAGATGTTGACGGCATCTACCTGCGCGAGGGCGAGTCGCAAACAAAACTCTCACGCCTCACTGCGACGGAAGCGGATGCTTTGATTCATCAAGGCATTGCAACGGGCGGCATGATTCCGAAGCTTCAGAGCATCACGGAACTCCTTCGTCGCGGCGTCCACAGCGCGCACATCATCAACGGCTCTCTACGCAATGCTCTGCTCGCCGAAGTCTTTACAGACGAAGGCACAGGGACTATGATTGCCGCCTGAAAGAGCAGGGATGAAAGAGATGCTGTAAAGCATTCTCACATGCTCGCCCGTGCCCGGATGCGCGCGTCAACCAACGCCCGTCGCTTCTCTACATAGTTAAGGAGTCATTGATGCCCGTCTTCACTGCCTCGTACAGGTTTGTCTCAGCTTATCTTTTTTCAGAAGAGAGAATGAGAAACACTCTTCTCTACGCCGTCTTGCCGGTCGCTTTATTTCTCTTGAGCGCGCAGGCAGCTTCGGCGCAGTCATTCGCCCCCGCCGTTAATTATCCTTCTGCCGCAGGCGCGCAAGCCGTCGCCGTAGGCGATTTCAACGTGGACGGCAAGCCTGATCTGGCTGTGGCGAATCAGGACGCTAACAACGTGAAGATTCTGCTGGGTAATGGCGATGGCACGTTCGTCACGCTGGCGGCAAACTATCCTGTAGGCTCCTTCCCCTTTTCGATAGTCGCGGGAGATTTCAACCGTGACGGTTTGCCTGATTTAGTAGTAGGGAACTACGGCGGCAGCAACGTCAGCGTGTTGATTAACAATTCAGGCACGGGATTCAATGCTGCTCAATCCTATACGGTCGGCTTTAATCCCATCTCGGTGGTCGTCGGAGACTTCAACGGCGATGGCAAGCTTGATGTGGCAACATCGAATCAAGGCGCTAACAAAGTCGGCGTGCTCATCGGCAACGGCAACGGCACTTTCGTCACTCCTGCTCCAACCTATACCGTAGGCTCCAATCCCATCTCAGTAGTCATCGGAGACTTGAACGGAGACGGCAAGCTGGATTTAGCGACGGCCAACAACGGCGACAATACAATCAGCGTGCTCATCGGCAATGGCAACGGCACATTCATCACTCCCGCTCCCGTGTATAGTCTCGCCGCGAGTCCAACCAATTTGACAGCGCGAGACTTCAACAGTGACGGTAAACCCGATCTGGCAACTGCAAATTACTTTGACAACACGGTGAGCGTCCTGCTCAACAATGGGAGCGGCGGTTTTGGGTCCCCGCAGAATTATGCAGTCGGCACGAACCCTTCGTTTGTAACCGTCGGGGATTTCAACGTGGACGGCAAACCTGATCTGGCGGCGTCGAATAGCGGCAACAACAATGTCAGTGTGCTCATCGGCAACGGCAACGGCACGTTTATCACTCCTGCCCCGACCTTTACGGTTGCCTCAGTCCCCAACTCGGTCACGGCGGGAGACTTCAATCGTGACGGCAGGGATGATCTGGTAACAGCGAACTACAGCACCAACAACGTGAGCGTGCTCATCAACAACGCGACAGTGCAGGGGTCTGGATTTTTTGGCGCATCCATCACCAACTCTGTCGGCTCGCTGCCGCAGGAGGTCGCGCTGGCTGATTTCAATCTCGACGGCAAGCTTGATTTTGCGACAGCCAGCATCGGAAGCAATAACGTCAGCGTCCGCCTCGGCAACGGCAACGCTACTTTTCAACCTGTCGTTAATAATGCGGTGACGCAGCCCGAATCAATTGTCGCAGCCGACCTCAATGGCGATGGCAAGCCTGACCTTGCAACTGCCAACTTCAACAGCACTGTGAGCGTCCTGATAGGCAATGGCAACGGCACTTTCGTGGCAGCGGTCAACTACACTATGACCAATTTCCTGCTCTCAATCACCGTCGGCGATTTCAACGGCGACGGCAAACTCGACCTCGCCACGGCTGAGCAGGATAGCAATAAGGTTGACGTGTTGTTGCAGAATCCAGCCAGCCCCGGCGTCTTTCTGGCTCCTGCCACCTACACTGTCAACAAACCTCGCGGCATCACCACAGGCGACTTCAACGGTGACGGCAAACTCGATCTCGCCACAGCGAACGGCGATTTTGCCACCGGCGATACGATCAGCGTGTTGCTACAGAACGCAGCCACACCCGGCACGTTCAATGCAGCCGTCTATTACGGCGCGGGAGAATTCCCGGACAATCTTACGGCAGGAGACCTCAACGGCGACGGCAAGCTTGATCTTGCGGTTGCCAATAACGTAGATCAAAGCGTGAGCGTGCTGTTGCAGAATCCGGCTACGCTGGGCACGTTCAATCCTGCTGTCACCTATCACACGGGAAACGGGGCTGACGCCGTAGCTATCGCAGACCTTAATCTTGATGGCAGGCTTGATCTCGCCGTGGCTAACTTCTTCGACAACAGCGTGAGCGTCCTACTGCAAAATCCGGCCACACCCGGCGCGTTTAATCCGGCAGTCAATTACACTGTGAATCAAGCAACTTCGGTTGCCATCGGCGACTTCAACACGGACGGCAGACCTGACTTGGCCGTGACCAGCCAGAACGGCAACAACGTCAGCGAACTCATCAACCGCGCCTCAGCCCCGACCTCCGCGCCATCAAGCATCAACGGTCAAGTCAACACTCCAGACGGCGCACCTCTGCCCGGCGCAGTCGTCACACTGAGCGGAGCGCATTCCGCCCTCACCATCACAGACAGTCTCGGCAAGTTTCATTTCGACAACCTTGACCTGGGGGGCTTCTACATACTCACACCACGCTTCGCCAGCTACTCTTTCGCTCCTGAGAATCGCGCTTACTCTCTCGCCGGCAACGTCACGGACGCGACATTCACGGCCACGCCCGACGCGATCCCGACCGCTAATCCGTTGGATACGTCGGAATACTTCGTGCGCCAGCAGTACATAGATTTCCTGGAACGCGAGCCTGACGCGGGAGGCTTCGCCTACTGGTCCTCTCAGTTTGATCTTTGCGGCAATGATGCTTCGTGCCTTCGTCAAACACGCATCAATGTCTCTGCCGCCTTCTTCATCGAAGCAGAGTTTCAACAGACAGGCTCATTCATCTATCGTCTCTACAAAGCAGGGCTTGGCCGAAGATTAAACTATGCGGAGTTCAACAGAGACAGAACGCAGATTATCGGAGGCGCACAGCTTGACCAGCAAAGGGCTGCCTTCGTCAATGCTTTTGTCGAGCGCGCAGACTTTCAACAAAGGTACGCAGATGCGCAGACAGCCGAAACCTTTGTGGAGAGGTTAATCGCCAGCGTGTGGGACGCATCTGCTGTGGATTTAGGAGCAGAGCGCAGCATCCTTCTGGCGCAGTATCAGGCGGGCGCGAATGTGAATGAGAGCCGCGCGATAGTGCTGCATTCAGTGGTTGAAGATGGACAGTTGAAGAGAGCCGAGTACGACAAGTCGTTTGTGCTGATGCAGTACTACGGATATTTGAGAAGAGATGTGGACGAAGGCGGCTACCAGTTCTGGTTGAACGTCCTCGGCAACCGCGAGCCGAACAACTATCGCGGCATGGTCTGCGCCTTCATCACTTCGGCTGAATACCAGAAGAGGTTCAGCAGCATTGTCACTCACAGCAACGCTGAATGCGGACAGTAGAAGATTGTAGTGGCAGGGATAAGTCCTCTGCCCGTCGCTTATTCAAACAATGAAATTAACAGGATGGACAGGATAGACAGGATACAGAAGAAACGATGAATGCTGAACGCGGCAGTGATGAATAGGAATCTTTTTGTCTGTCATTCATCGTTCCTCGTTCATCATTTGATTTTATCCTGTCTATCCTGTCCATCCTGTTTGAATCTGCTGTGAGTTGTGCGGGCTGCGGACTTGCCCTGCCCCTACTTTTGCCTTTTCTCAGTCTCGCCCGACGCCGAGTGCATCTGCGACGCGGTTGATGTAGTTGAACCATGAGGCGATGAGCGTGATCTGCAAGATGCCTTTGTCGTCGAAGCCGACGGCGCGCAGGCGTTCGTGGTCTTCTCTTGAGAGGCGCGTCGCGTCCTTTGTCAGTTGCGAAACGTAGTCGAGCATGACGCGGTTCTGTTCGGAGATGGGCGCAGTCTTGTAATCTTCCTGCAAGGCTCGCACTAAATCTTCATCCAATGTGATCCGACGCAGAAACTCTGCGTGAGATTCGATTCAATAATGGCAACGGTTGGTGACGGACACCACCGTTGTAATCATCTCGTGCTGCTCGCGCTTGAGGGGCAGGTCAGGCGACATCAGAGAGCCGAAGGTGGCGAAGGCGTGAAAGAGCGCGTCGGGGATGAGGCTGTGCGATTCGACGATGCCGGAAGATTCACCGTCGAGCGTCGGGTGAACAGGCTGCGCGTATTCAATCGGGTAAAGCTCGCGCTGCGATTCCATCGCGTGCTTCAACTTTTCATCTGCTTCCGAAAACGGAATGGTCTTAATCCACGTCATGCTTATTCTCCTGATTGCAACCAGCGTGTAACTAAGTCAGTACCGCCTGCGGTAGCGGGCGGGTGTTATGTTAGTTATGACCCGCCCGCTAC
>JBAWGU010000447.1:0-12587 GCA_049593215.1 Pyrinomonadaceae bacterium | reverse complement strand
GGAGAAGGTCTTGCAGGAAATAGGTTGAGTCAATCAACTCTATCCCTTCGCTGGCAAGCTCATCTGCGACTGCGCCGATGAGCGCGTCCGTGTTGCGTCGCGGCAGGCGCATGAGCATCCGCAGCATACGAATGTCAGGCAGCGCGCCACTGAAAATCTGCACATGCTTGACCTGCCCCGCCATGATCGCACGCTCGACGCCTTCGCGTTTAAAGAAGCGAATCATCTTGCCGAGTTGTCCTATGCCAACCCATGTGACGCGCTCCGCCCTGCGCTCTATCTCAGGGTCAGTCTCTTCCCGAATGGCCGCGACAGACAAAGACACACCCGCACGACGCGCGCCTTCAAGCACGAGAAAAGGGAAGCGTCCGTTTCCTGCAATCAATCCGTAACGCATGACGAAAGGGATGAGGGATAAAGGATGAGGGATGAAAAAGATTGAATGATTGATTCAACATGCGATTGACTCAAACATTCATCCCTCATCCCTTATCCCTTATCCCTTACTTGATAACTCCGCGTTGTGAAGTTTCGATGAAGCGGATGAGTTCGTCAACTTCTTTTGAGTCTGTCAGCTCTTCGCGCATTCTCTGAAGGGCTTGCGTGGTGTTGAGCTTCGATGAGAGAAGAAGATGGAAGGCGTGGTGCAGCGCACCGATGACTTCCTGCGAGTAGCCGCGCCGCTTCATGCCTGTGATGTTCAGGCCGTAGCACTTCGCATGGTTGCCGACCGAGAGCGCGAAGGGCAGAGCATCTTTAACGGCGACTGAATAACCGCCGACATAGGCTTCGCGTCCGACGCGGCAGAATTGATGAACGCCGGAATACGCGCCGATGTTCGCGCCGTCTTCAACGAGGACGTGGCCTGCGAGCGTCGCGGCGTTTGCCATGATGACGCGGTTGCCGATAATACAATCATGCGCGATGTGCGCCTGCGCCATAATCAGGCAATCGTCGCCAATCTCCGTGAGCATCCCGCCGCCTTCTGTGCCGCGATGTATGGTGACGAACTCGCGTAAAGAATTGCGCCGCCCGATGCGCGTTTCTGAAGGCTCGCCCCTGTACTTCAAATCCTGCGAGGCGAGACCGATAGAGACGAATGGAAAGACCTGAGTCTCGTCTCCAACAAACGTGCGCCCGTCAACAACGCAATGCGACTGAAGCCGCACGCCGTCGCCCAGCACAACTTCGCCGCCAACCACGCAGTACGGGCCGATGAAGCAATCGCTGCCAATCTGCGCCCCTTCGTTTATCACTGCTGAGGGATGAATCGTCATTAAGAAGTAAAAAGGTAAAAGGTAAAAGGCAAAAGTGCGGGGAAACCACTTTTAATTAAAAAACTCAACCGGAGTGATTTAATAAAAAGTTGGCTTCCCCTGACTTTTGCCTTTTACCTTTTTACCTTTGCCTTTCATTTCGCCGTCTCGCGCGGGGCGATGATGCTCATGATCTCTGCGTCTGCGGCGAGCTGGCCGTCAACTTTGGCTTCACCGCGCATACGTTGAACGCGTGAGCCGATGCGCAGCGCTGTGACTTCCAGAACGAGTGTGTCGCCGGGCACGACGGGGCGGCGAAAGCGCGCCTCTTTGATGCCCGTGAAGAGGACAAGCTTCTGGTCGCGGTCCTCTATCTCGCGCAGGGCGAGAACTGCGCCGACTTGAGCCAGAGCTTCAACGACAAGCACGCCGGGCATCACGGGTGCGCCGGGAAAGTGGCCCTGAAAGAAATGGTCCCCCATGCTCACCTGCTTGATGCCGACGATACGCTCGCGCGGGACCAGCTCAACAATGCGATCTACGAGCAGAAAGGGGTAGCGATGCGGCAGGAGTTCCTGTATGGCGAGTGCGTCGAGAACCGTTTCCATAGGAGAGAAGCTGTCCGTTGTCAGTGGTCCGTTGCCGGGTTGCTATTCGTCAAACCAGAGTTCAACTAATAAACCACAAACAACGGACAACTGACAATGGACGATGGACAGTCTTGATTATCTTGCAGCCGTTGCCGGATTCTTGCTGTTGTATTCAGCGATGAAAGCTTTGGTCACATCTGCGCTCTCATTCATGGAGAGAATCGCGCCAGCCCTTGCGAGCTGGTTGATGTCCAGAATCACGGTGTAGCCGCGAGCAGCGCGGAAGCTGTCTATTGACTTGGTGATGTCATCGGAAATCGGGCCGACGACCTCTTGATAACGCTTCTGAAAATCGGCTTCTGCGCCCTTCTTTTTGAAGTCAAGCTCGCGGACAAGGCGCTCGCCTTCGTCCTGCTTGGCCTGAATCGCTTTCGGGTCGGCGACGTTCTGGGTCTTCTTGATGTCGTCGGCGATAGCATTAATCTTAACCTGCATCCCGTTCAGGTCATCCTGACGCGGCTTGAATTCGCGCTCAAGCGACTTCATAGCGTTGACGAAGCGCGTGATGCCAGCCTTATCGTCACTGAACATGCCTGTGTCAATAAAGGCAATCTTGGCGTCCGGCACTTGTCCGCCGCCTGCTGGCGACTGCGCTGGCGCGGCTGGACGAGTGTTGCCCTGTGCGTAAGCTGAGGAGAAGGCGATGGCCGTCAGAAATGCAACCGCCGCGATCAAACGAAATATCTTCATAACTTTCCTGCTAATGCTCCTTACAAGTTAAAGGCGACGCTTCGAGAGCGTGTTTCGCGTAAATCCGTCTTCGTCCTGCCGCCTGAATATGTTTCCTTTTAACAGTTAAAATGTGCGACCAACGCTGAAGCGAAAGACGTTCTTCTTTTCGTTGAAGAAGAAGGGCAATCCGTTGACAAAACCGGTTCGTGCGCTCGGGTTAAAGGCATAGATCAGACGAAACGGCACATTGATAACAGGTACTTGGACGCGAATTTCGGCTCCCAGGCTGGCTCTGTAGTCAGATATTTTTGCAAAAAGAGACTCGTTGAGCCGCGCGACGGTATCGGTGCGCGCCATGCCACGGAAAAAAACCGGCTGAAAGCCTACCGGAAGACCTGTAAGCGGGTCAACAGGACCAATGCGCAGGGCATTTGAAAATTCTTCAGTTGTGACCAGACGATTATCTCGCGCAAGCAGAGAAGTGCGTGCAACATTATCCTGAATGATAGGAAAGGTCGCAAGGAGCGGGTTCTGGAGTCTCACCAGTTGCTCAAGCGATATGCCTGCTGTTGCTGCAAACAAGTCCTCGGTCAGAAATTTGCTTGAGAAAGTCTGAGTACCTTTGGTCCTCAAGTTAAAGGCTGTCCCGATGTCTGCAAAGGCCGCCGCGCTCACAGGACCAAAAATTGGGATGCGATATTCAAAGTTGCCGAGAAGCTGTGTGTCGCCGCCTGTGAAAGCGAAGGTGCGCGAGAAGCGAAGGCTGTTGGCCCCGCTCGTGCCTGTGAAGAGGCCGAGATTGACCAGCGACTGCGGCAAATTAGCCGAGATCGGCGTACCCGTCGCGTTGATTGCCAGCTTAATCTCCTGTGTCGTGACAAAAGAATCAAGCGGCACGATGGGGCTAATCGAACGCACGTTGTAGCCGCGAATCGTAAACTCGTCGCCGAGGAAGAAGCGTTCGTAAATCGGCACGCCGTCAATGAAGGCCAGAGAGCCTGAGGTGCGCACCTTGTTGGAGATAGCGAAACTGCCGACGTGTCCCGCCAGAATGCGGAAGCCAAAGACCTCCGGCGCGTCCGACTTCTTCCTCCTCACCTTAATGAACTGCGTGTAAGAGAGCGTCGGCTCATAAGTGCGTACATCGCCGCCCAAGCCTGTGAAGGCGAGCGCGAGAGAGATTTCTTTGCCGCCCGTCGGGTCAATCGAATCCTTAGAGTAGCTGCGCGTATCGAAGCTGAAGGTCGGCGTGATGCGGCTGGTGATGATGTTCGGCTGATCGTAGATGATCGGAATAAAAGTGTTCGGATTATTCTGAGCGTTGACCGCAGGCTGTTTCACGCTCGATTGCGAAGCCTGATAGGACAAGCCTATACGCGAAAACTGCGTGAAGCGGCGTTTGCGATAAAACTCTGAGAGCGGCGCGCTGGCAAAGATGGATGCGCCCGTCGAAGTGCGCGTAAAGAGGTTCTCTTCGCTGGTGTTGAAGAAGTCAATGTTGCTGCCCGTGATGCCCTGCACCGCGTTGACGTTGTTGGAGAGGAGCGTCCCCTCGCCAAAGAATTTCTGCGAGTAGGTGAACAGAGAGAAGCCTGCCGTAATCGGGCGGTTGCGTATATAAGGCTCTGTGAAGGAGAACTGGAAACTGCGCTGGCGATTTCCGAAAGCGACGTTGAAGGAAAGAATCTCGCCGCGACCCAGCAGGTTGTTCGTCGTGTAATCGAGGCCGAAGAACGAGCCGCCAATGCCTGAGAGTCCGCCGTTAAAGGAGATTTGCTGGCGGCCTTTCTCCTGCACTTTGACGTTCACGTCAACCTGCGCCTCTTCGTCGTTCTGGCGAAAGTCAATGTCTTTGTCCTTGTCAATCGGGTCGAAGTAGCCGAGTTGATTGAGACGCAGGACGGAAGTCTCAAGCGCGACCTGATTATAAATGTCGCCTTCGTTGATGAGCACTTCGCGGCGCAGGACGTTATCGCGCGTGAACGTGTTGCCCAAAAATTCGAGACGGCGCAGCGTAAACTGCTTGCCCTCGTCAATCGTAATCTGAAAATCTGCGATGCCTTCGTCAGGCTTCTGCGGATTGTCTTTGAAGGTCGGCGTCAGGTCGGGCGCATACTGGATGAAGCCCTGCGCTCCGTAATATTTTTTGAGATTCTCGAAGAGAGCTTTGCCAACGGCTTCTCCGTTTGCCACGTCGCCCTGCTTGAGGCCGATGACTGATTTAATCTGTGCCTCGGAGAAGATCGAGTTGCCTTCGATCTTGATTTCGCCGACGCGATAGAGCTTGCCTTCCGTGACGGGGACGGTGACTCTCAGGGCTTCATCCGTCGAAGAGAGAAACGGGAGCGGGATGAAGAAGCCTGTCGTGCGCCGTCCGATGCCTTCGATGACAGGCTCGCCAAAACGCGCCTGAAGGTAGCCCTTTGAGCGCATGTAGTTCTGCACCTTGCGCAGATCGTAATCGAGCTTCTCGCGGTCAAGAATGTCCTGGCCTTTGAAGCGCGAGATGAGGCCCGCCTCTTTGACAAGCTGCATCTGGCTGCGGAGCGTGCCGCTCTTGAAAACCTTGTTGCCCGTAAACTCAATCTCCACGACGCGAACTCTCGCGCCTTCGTTGACCACGAAATTGATGGCAATCGAAGTTTGCGAAACCTCTTCTGTCGGGGCTTGAATGGTAGCGTTCGGGTGTCCTTTGGCGGCGAGCAGTTCTTTCATCACACGAATCGCGTTGCGCACCTTGACCGGATCGTAAATATTCTCTTTCGAGACGCCGACGCGCTTCTCACGAAAAGCTTTGAGCACATCGGATTCCGAAACGCTCTTCAAACCCTCAAACTGTATGTCGCGGATGATGGGAAGCTCTTTGACTTCAAAGATCACTTCAACGCCGCCGCGCGCTCCCTCTTGAGTGTAAACGCGCGATGCCGTCTTATCGAAAAAGCCGAGGGCGAGCAAGGCTTGCATATCGCGCGTCACCTGAGTTTCGTTGTACGTGTCCCCGGCCTTTGTCTGCACATAGTAGAGCAAGTCTTCTTTGCGCAGGCGACGATTGCCCGTGATGTCAACGGATTCGACAAGACGTTGCTGCGTCTGTTGCATGTAAGCGGTGTGTGAAGACGCGAAAAAGCCCACGACTCCGATGATTGTGCTCAAGATTAAGAGCAGAGAGGCACTGCGATTGTGCATAAGTGCTATTTCCCTCAAAGATTCTCGGAAAGACTTCCAGGGAGACTGATGAATGAAACTAACTATATTTGAATAAAGACAAAAAATAAGCTGCAAACGCCGGATGCGCAACTTTCTTACCTGATAATGGCACTTAGATTCCCGGCCCTGCCGCTTCGGTTGCTAACACTTGCCTAACAAAGGCCGTGATTATACAGGCAAAATCAGTCTAAAGTCCAAACAAGAGTCTGGGGTCCGAAAGTCTGGACTCTAAAGTCAATACGGCTTTCGACTTTAGATTTTGACTCCAGACTATAGACCCCAGACTCTTGAATTTCGTTGTCAGTGAATTAAAAGCGCATCGCCCGGTTCTTCCACCCCGGCGGGGCGATAGTCAAGCTCGTTGCCGGAGAGAAAAACCTCTATCAGAGACGCCTCGCCAAGCTCGCCCTGAATCAGGGCCTCGGAGAGCGGGTCTTCGACATACTTTTGCAGCGCGCGACGAAGCGGGCGCGCACCGTATGAGCGATCAGCGCAGGTCTTATCAACAATCCAACGCTTGGCTTCATCCGAGAGGCGAACTTCGAGGCCGCGATTGCCCAGCGTCTTGTTCATCTGCTCGACTTGCAGTTGGATAACCTCAAGCAGCTCGTGGTCAAGCAACTGGTCGAAGATGATGATCTCGTCAAGGCGATTGATGAATTCAGGATTAAAAGTCTGCCGCACGGAAGACATCACCATCTCTTCCAGCTTCTCGCGCGAGGCGTTTGTCGTCGCCTGAAAACCGAGCGTGCCGCGCTTTTGAATAAATCGCGCGCCGATGTTGGAAGTCATAATGATAATGACGTTCTTGAAATCAACGGTGTTGCCGAGCGCATCGGTCAGGATGCCGTCCTCAAAGACTTGCAGCAGCACGTTGAAGATGTCGGGGTGCGCTTTCTCTATCTCGTCAAAGAGAAGAACCGAATAAGGCGAGCGTTTGATGCGCTCTGTCAGTTGGCCTCCCTCTTCGTGGCCGACGTATCCGGGCGGCGAGCCAATCAGTTTCGAGACCGAATGCTTCTCCATAAACTCTGACATGTCAAAGCGAATCATCGCGCGTTCCGACCCGAACAGGAACTGCGCGAGCGAGCGCGCAACTTCCGTTTTTCCAACGCCCGTTGGTCCAAGAAACAGGAAAGAGCCGACGGGACGCTGCGGATTTTTCAGACCTGCGCGAGAGCGGCGGATGGCACGCGCAAGGGCAGAGATGGCCGGACGCTGCGAGACCACTCTCATGTGCAACTCTATTTCGATGCGAAGGAGCTTCTGCGTCTCTTCTTCTTTCAAAGACGTGATGGGAATGCCTGTCCAGCGCGCGATGACTTCTTCGATGTCGTCTTTAGTAACTTCGGCGGAGACGAAAGCGTCTTCGTCCGCATCAGCCATGCGCGACGAGAGCGGCATGTCCATGTTGTAAGAGGTGCGCGGCTGTAGAGACGAAATCTGATGATCCCAGTCCTCCAAGTTTCCCTGCTCGCGCCGCACCCGCAGCTTGACGCGCGCGCCCGCTTCGTCAATCACGTCAATGGCTTTGTCTGGAAGGAAGCGGTCAGGGATGTAGCGGTTCGATTGATAGACGGCGGATTCGAGCGCGTCGTCCGTGTAGCGAACCTGATGAAAAGTCTCGTAACGCTCGCGCACGCCGTCGAGAATCTGCACGGCTTCGGCTTCCGATGGCGGCGGAACTTTGACGGCCTGAAAACGACGCTCAAGCGAACGGTCTTTCTCGATTGACTTGCGAAACTCTGCGGGCGTGGTCGCGCCAATGCACTGAATCTCGCCGCGCGAGAGAGCAGGCTTCAAAATGTTTGCGGCATCGAGGGAGCCTTCCGCGCTCCCTGCGCCGACGAGCGTGTGCAGCTCGTCAATGAAGACGATGTAGTGCGGGTTTTCAATCAACTCGCGCATGATCTGCTTCAATCGTTCTTCAAACTGCCCGCGATACTTCGTGCCCGCGACAATCAAAGAGAGATCGAGCGAGAGGATTCTCTTATTCTCAAGAAACGAAGGCACGTCGCCGCGCACGATTCTCTGCGCCAAGCCTTCGACAATCGCGGTCTTCCCAACACCCGGCTCGCCAATCAGCACGGGATTATTTTTGGTCCTGCGGCAGAGAATCTGTACGACGCGCTCAATCTCCGCATCGCGCCCGATTAGCGGATCAAGCTTATCGCTCGCCGCGTCGTCGGTTAAATCACGCGAAAATTCCACGAGATGCGGCGTGTCCTTCTTCTGCGACGCGCGAGCGTCCGAGCCTGTCTGACGAGCAATTTCGTCGCGCACGGCATTGAGACGCAAGCCTCTCTCATACAAAATCTCCGCCGCCATCGAGCGCTCTTCTCTGAGGAGGCCGAGCAGCAAATGCTCCGTCCCGATGTGGCGGTGCTGAAGGCGGTCGCTCTCTTCGTGCGCGTAGGCCAGCACACGCTTTGTCTCCGGCGCGAGCGGCAACTCTACGGAGGTAGAGATTTTCTCTCTCAGCAGCGTGCGCCCTTCTATCTCTTTGCGTATGGATTCGATTGAAACCTGTGCGCGAGGGAAGAAGCGGCTCGTCAGAGTTTTATCTTCGCGCATAAGGCCGAGCAGCAGATGCTCAGGCTCTATGGCAGGAGCGCCGAATTGCGATGCTTCGTAGCGCGCAAAGAAAATCACGCGCCGCGCTTTCTCTGTGTAGCGTTCGAACATATTTAGACCGTGACGAATGACCAGCTTGAATTTCTATGATGACCATGCCGCGCCGGATTCCTGCGCCGCATTATCCGAAAGCATTATATAGATGTTAGACGCGATGCGCTAGATGCCAAAAAGAAAAGGGGATGGGGGATGGGGGTTAGGGGTTGGATAATTGAGTGAAGATGAGAGGCGCGCTTATCTTCGTGAGCAAGCTTCTCATTATGCTTTTTCCTAACCCCCATCCCCTAACCCCCATCCCCTGTCCTCTATCCCCCCGTCTCGCAAAAGCAGCACGCGGTCACAGGCTCCGGCTAATCGCTCGTTGTGTGTGGCGATGATGATGATGGCTCTGTGCGTTCGGCAGTAAGAATGAAAGATCGCTCCGATTTCATCGCCGAGGCTTGCGTCGAGGTTGCCTGTCGGCTCGTCTGCGAGAACTACGGGCGGCTCTCTGACAAGCGCGCGGGCAATCGCCACTCGCTGCTGCTCGCCGCCTGAGAGTTGGCCGACCACCTGCGCGGCATGTTCCGTCATCTCTACGCTTTCTAAAATCTCTGCTGCGCGCGCAAGGCTTTTGCGCCGACTCGTGCGGTCAACGAGGAGCGGCATCGCCACATTCTCAATCGCCGTCAAATCCGGCAGCAGGTGATGCGACTGAAAAACGAACCCAATCATGCGGCTGCGAAATCGCGCCAACTCCGCCTCGCGCATTTGAGAAAGCTCAAACTCTCCGACTTTAATCGAGCCGCTGTCCGCCGCGTCGAGTCCGCCGAGCAAGTGAAGCAGAGTGGATTTACCTGCGCCCGACGCGCCGGTAATCGCAATCATCTCTCCTGCTTCCGCCGCGAACGAGACGCCGCGCAACACTTCGAGCCGCGCGCCCGCAGGCGTGCGAAACGTCTTGACCAGATCACGAACAATGAGATTTTGAATTTTGCTGATGCTCAAGACCTAAGAAATATAAACAGGGAATGTTGATTTATCCATCGCGTAAAGCTTCTGCGGGTCGTGTGCGCGCGGCGACTCGCGCGGGATAGATGGTGGCGAGCAGGCTGAGCAGAAAGGCTACGAGCGCGGAGAGCAGAACGTCGCGCGCCTGAGCATGAAAAGGCACGTTGCTGATTGAATAAACGTCTGCGGGCAGACTGACGAGTTTGTAGTGTTCGCCAACCGCGCACGCGATGAGGCCGATGATGATGCCGCAGACCACGCCGATGATTCCGACGAGCGCGCCCTCAATCATAAAAATGAGCATGATGCTACGCGCGCGCGCACCCATCGCCGTCAGAATCGCAATGTCCGAGCGGCGTTCGATGACGACGAGCACGAGAGTCGTCGTGATGTTCAGGGTAGCGACGAGGATGATGAGCGCGATGATGAAGAGACCCATGCGGCGTTCCAGAGCGAGCGCGGCAAAGAGCGGACGATTCGCCTCCTGCCAGTCAACGGTCACGTAATCATCGCCGAGCCTCGCTCTCACATCCGCAGCCACGCGCGCAGAATCGTAAATGTCTATGGCATCAATGCTGATGACAGTGGCGGAAGTTTCCGGCGAGCCTTTGAAGCTTGAAACGCTGGCGAGTGAGAGATAGACCCACGTCGAATCATACTCATAAAGCCCTGAGCGAAAGACGCCCGCGACTCTCACGCGATAAAACGCAGGCGCAAGCCCGAACGCAGTCTCTTCAGGCAGAATAATCTCGCCCGTGTCTCCCGTGCTGAGTCCCGTGCGCGCCGCGAGTTCCGCTCCGATAACAACATTTGCCTGCGGGACATTATTCTCCGTCTCCTCATCCGCTTCATCATCCTTCGACGAAGTTTTCTCTGTTCTGTGCCTGCCGACCTTTGGACCAACGCGCTTGCTTGAATCTGTTTTTGATACGGCTGCCTGAGCCGGTCTCTCTTCCTCTTCTTTCGTCTTCACGGCTGCGCTTGAAAACGAATCGTTGAGCACAGGATCAATCGTGCCTGCGATGAGCGTGCTGCGAATCTCTGAGACGGTTCGAGACGACCCGCTGTCAAGGCCGCGCAGCACCGCGTAGGCTGAGCCGTTTGCGCCGCGCAGGAGCGAGCCTTCGTAAGTTGTAGGTTGCGCGTCGCGCACGCCGCCCGTGTTGCGTATGCGTTCGACGAGCGCGCGCCAGTCTCTCAACGGCTGAGCGTCCCTGCGCATCAGCGTGATGTGAGCCGTGCCGCGCAGGATTTTGTCTCGCATCTCGTCGCGGAAACCGTTTGAGAGCGAGAGCGCGACAATCAAAGACGCGACGCCGAACGCGATGCCTACAACTGCGGCGAGCGCAGTGAAGCGCGCCATCCTTCGCCTGCGGCGCGAGTAGAGATAACGAAGCGCGAGAAAGAGTTCAAACGGCATACTCACATTCTTGCTTATCCGATTGCTAATCCGATGAGAAAGCGCAGCGCACCTGCGCCGAAGATGACCCACACGGCGTTGATGCGAAAGCGCAGGAGCACGAAAACAGAGAGCAGAGCGATGCTCAGGCCCACCCAAGTGTGTATGCCTGCGCGCCCGATGCTCCACGCGGCGGCGACAAGCAACCCGACAACCGCAGGCGTTACGCCGCGCAGGAAAGCCTGTACCTGACGATTCGAGCGAAAGCGTCGTAGAGACGAACCGGCGGCAACCGTCATCACAAAAGCTGGCAGGAAGACAGCCACAGTTGAGACAAGTGCGCCCAGCGTTCCCGCCACGCGATAGCCAATGAAGGTGGCAGTGATGAGCACGGGGCCGGGCGTAATCTGTCCGAGCGCGAATGCTTCCGCAAACTCCTGATGCGTCAACCAGTGATGAGCTTCAACGACTTCCGCTTCAATCAGAGGGACCATCACGAAGCCGCCGCCAAAGGTGACCGCGCCGATGCGCAGGAAGATTGCCGAAAGCGAAGTGAGCAGCGCGAGCTTTGCGAAAAGAGGCATTCCGACAAAAAGAAGCACGAGAGAGCGAGACGGTTTGCGATACTTCGACTCTAACGCTTCTTCATTCTCAACAGCATCCTCTTCATCCTCAAAATCCCCCGCCGTCTCCTCGTTAACGCGGCGCACGCGCTCATCAGCCACCGCTCGCGTGAGATAGCCGCCGACGAAAGCTTTGCCTTGAAGCTCTGCTAACTGCGCGCGCCTTCGCCCCACCAGACGGCGAATGCGACGCCAACGCTGCCAACGCCGCTCTGCGAAAGAGTCTATGTAAATGCCTATCAGACCAGCCGCGAGGATGACTTCGATAATGGTCGCGGCAAAGATTGCGACGGCGATAAAAGAGAGCGCGCCGAGATACCATTGCCACGGCTTCGTCAAAGTGCTGCGCCCCATGCGCCATGCTGTGACACAGACGAGCGCGACGACCGCCGCGTTCAAACCATGAAAGAGTTTTTCAGTATCCGGCAAGGCGCGCAAGTGCCTGTAGAGAATCGCCAGCAAAATCATCATCAGCATCGAAGGCAGCACGAAGCCGCACAAAGCGACAAGCGCGCCCTTGATGCCACGGAGGCGCAGCCCGATGTAGGTGACGGCGTTGCCAGCGTTCGTGCCCGGCAGACTCTGCGCGAGCGCCATCGCTTCAGCAAACTCGTGCTCTGTGAACCAGCGACGCTTGCGCACGGCGAGCGTTCTAATCTGCGCGAGCACGGCGAGTCCGCCGCCGAATCCTGTCATGCCGATGGTGAGAAAGGAGAGGAAGATGCCGCCGAGCGTCGCCGTCCGCGACAAACGCTTGAGCCGCTTCTGACCATAACGCACACGCCTTGTAATCTTGTGCGCCCTTTTTTCCGCGTTCTCGAACATTATTTGCTAAACCCCTTGCACTTCTTTGTCTCTGCGGGTCTGTTCTCCGGCAACAAGCTTTGCAGGTTGGGCGAATCGTGCGCCGCTCCATCATTAAGAGGTCTAATCTCATAAAGATTTTCTGCGACGCGGCGAAAGTGGAATTGCGTTTCGATCTTTACAAGCTCAAAAATCTCCTGTTGCTGCCAGCCGCAGGGCTGCCACCAGCGCGGGTCTGCATCAAGAAAGACGCGCTTGCCTTGCTGCAAATAATTTTCAATCGTTGATCCGAGGTGAGCGCCGGGCCATCCCGCGCCCGTGCCTATCGCCAGCCACTCGCCCATGCCGACGC
>JBAWGU010000446.1:0-2208 GCA_049593215.1 Pyrinomonadaceae bacterium | reverse complement strand
CATCTATGCTCAACCGTCGCTGACGCGACGCACAAACCACCATAATCTTGTTCCCGTGCGTTGAAACGCACGGCTAAAGTCACCACGCCGCTCGCGCGGCGAATTGCGGCGAATTTACGCACACTCTTCAATTGATCTAGTTATGCATGTTGAACAGCCTGCACCAGCTTCGTCAAAGAATCCTTCGCATCTCCGTAGAGCATTCCCGTCACAGGCTTGAAGAAGAGCGGGTTCTCGATTCCTGAGAAACCTTTCCCTTGCCCGCGCTTCAAAACGATGACAGAGC
Organism: Pyrinomonadaceae bacterium; assembly: GCA_049593215.1. Lineage (GTDB taxonomy): Bacteria > Acidobacteriota > Blastocatellia > Pyrinomonadales > Pyrinomonadaceae > JBAWGU01. The sequence goes on along the minus strand of JBAWGU010000446.1, from coordinate 1,922 downwards.
GTGCGCGGTCAACTTCCAGAATCGGCATCCCCGCAATCGGGCTTTTCGGATTGTCGCGCGCATCAGGGTTGACCACATCGTTTGCGCCGATGACGACGGCAACATCCGTCGCAGGGAAATCCGGGTTGATCTGCTCAAGCTCGTAGAGCGAAGAGTAAGGCACGTTCGCTTCCGCCAGCAGCACGTTCATGTGCCCCGGCATACGCCCCGCCACAGGATGAATCGCGTACTTCACCGTCACGCCTTTTGATTCGAGTATGTTCGCCAGCTCTCTCACAATATACTGCGCCTGCGCCGTCGCCATCCCGTAGCCGGGCACAAACACAACCTGCTTCGCATACGCCAACTGCACGGCGGCATCTTCAAGACTGACCTCGCGCATCGTCCCCTGCTCGCCGTCTGCTGCACCCGCAGTCGCCGCGCTGCCAAACGCGCCGAACAGCACATTCGTCATCGAACGATTCATCGCGCGGCACATCAGGATTGAAAGTATGAATCCTGAAAATCCATCGAGCGTGCCCGCGATAATCAGCACATTGTTAGAGAGCACAAAGCCTGTCGCCGCCGCCGCGAGTCCCGCATAAGAATTGAGGAGCGACATCACCACAGGCATGTCAGCCGCGCCAATCGGAATCACCAGCAGCACGCCGAAGACGAACGCCAGCGCAATCATCATGTAAAAGGCTGTTGCAGCAGTCGGCACAAAGATGAGGTAGAAAAAACTTCCGACAGCGACGGCAAGCAGCAGCATGTTAAAGACGTTCTGCCCCCTGTACGTAATCGGAGTGCCGCGCATCATCCCTTGCAACTTGGCGAACGCGATGAGGCTGCCTGTCGTAGTCAACGCGCCGAGCATCACTTCAAACCCGATGGCTCCAATCTTGAATCCGCCAAGCGACGCGCCGTAGTGATGATATTCCACGATGCCGACGAGCGCGGCTGCGAACGCGCCGAACGCGTGCGAGAGCGCAGTCCGTTGCGGCATCGCCGTCATAGGGACCCAGTAAGCCATCGCCCCGCCGATGGTCGAGCCTAAGAGCAACCCCACGATGATCCATTCGTAACTGACAATCTCCTTATTGAGCAACGTGCCGATGACAGCCATCAGCATCCCAAACTCCGCGAGGTGCATTCCGCGCTTCGCGGTCTCAGGATGACTCAAGCCCTTCAATCCAAGTATGAAAAGGATTGACGCGGCAAGGTAAGTGAACTCTATGAAGTAGGTCGTGTATTCCTTCATGCCTGCTTCCCATCCTTGTTCGCTACCTCAGGCTTTTCCGTCTTCTTCACTACAGCAGTATCCTTACGCTTGAACATCCTCAGCATCCTGTCCGTAATCATAAAGCCGCCGACGACGTTAATCGTCGAACACGTCACCGCCGTCACGCCAAGAATTGTGCTCGCCAGATCGTAATGCGCTCCCGCCGCAACGATTGAGCCGACAAGCGAGATGCCCGAAATCGCATTCGTCGCAGACATGAGCGGCGTATGCAGCAATGGCGGCACGCGCGAGATGACTTGATAACCAAGAAACGCGGCGAGCGCGAAGACGTAGAGAGCAGGGATGAGTGTTTGAGGTGAAGTTATTGATTCAGTAGTTAGTGTGACGATTGCAAGTGTGACCACGCTTCGTCCTCCTCCTGCCTATTCCAATCTTCTGCCAACGATTGTTCACTGAGTAAAGCTGTTTCGGATAATTCTGCTGTAGGCCCATCGTCCAGAATGGTCACATGCGCACGTCGCATGAGGTCTGTGTTTTCAAGAGACTTTGTGGCAAAGAGAATGCACGCCTGCACATCTTCCTGAGTTAAACCTTTGTACTCTTCGATGATTTCTGCAATCGTCGCGCCGTGAGCAAGTAGATTAAGGATGTGCTCGACGGTGAGGCGTGTTCCCCTTATGACAGGCTTGCCGACCATAAC
>JBAWGU010000445.1:0-1783 GCA_049593215.1 Pyrinomonadaceae bacterium | reverse complement strand
TTTCATCCTTCATCCCTCCGCCTTCATCCTTGCTCTTGAATTCGCGCATCGGTTACACTCGCACAAAAGCTCAATAGTTAATTTGAAAGAGGAGCGCGTTGGGTGTCTGGCTCGAAGCGCAGTGTGGAGTAGTCTTCGGTTTTATGTCAGCTCCGGCAAAATCTTTAAGTCAAAACAGAGGTCCTGACCTGAGCGAGTTTCGCAAGCGTTACCCGCTCACGGTGGCGAATTTTGGCTCGCTCGCCAACCGCGAAGTCTGGCTGCGCGGTCTCTGGGAGACGGACGCGCGTTGGCGCGAGTTGATGGAGCGAGAGGGAAGAGACGGCGCGCGGGAAGTCGTTGTGCGCGGCGTGCCGCCTGCCAGCCTTGCTATCGAAGCGGAGTTTGAAATCATTTATGCGGGCGGCACGTTCGGACTGCTTCATGCGGCGGTGATGGCTGCGCGCTACAAACGGCGCGTGCTGGTCTTTGACGAGCGCGCGGTCGGCGAAACGAATCGCACGTGGAACATTTCGGACGAAGAGTTGCGCGAGTTTGTCCGCGCGGGTCTCTTCACGAATGAAGAGATCGAAGCGGTGGTCGTCAATCGTTATCATTCCGGCTTCGTGAAATTCCATGACGCTTCATCGCGCGTCAAGACGCCGCCGCTCTGGATGCAGGGTGTGCTCGATGTAGCCGTTGACGCGGATAAACTTTTGTCGCTGGCCCGGAAGAAGATTGAAGAGAGCGCGAGCGGTGCGTTGCTGCTCGGCGGGCAAAGCTTTGTGCGCTGCTATGTAGAGCCGCACCGTGTCACAGTCGAAATTGAGGACGCGCGTACAGGGCGGCACAAACTCTTTGCCGCGCGCCTCTTTGTTGATGCACAGGTAAACTCTCTTGTCGCGCGACAGCTCAATGACGGTCAGGAGATTACGCATATCTGTCCTACTGTCGGAACTGTCGCGCGCGGCTTTCTGCGCGGTGAAGAGCCTGACAAAATTGATTTCGGCATCGGCGAAATTCTGGTGAGCAACGAAGATGCGCGCGACCACCGCCAGTTAATCTGGGAAGGCTTTGCCGGAAGCAAAGAGCGGGATGAGTATGCAACTTATCTTTTCTTCTACGATGCTGTTAATTCGCCCGCAGATAAATCTCTGCTCGCGCTCTTTGAGCGATACTTTGAGACGCTGCCGCGCTACAAACGGGCGGGCGCGCAGTGGCGCGTCTTAAAGCCTGTCTTCGGATACGTGCCGGGGTCGCAGGCTTACGGTTGGACCAATCGCCAGCGCACGTCGGATGATCGCCTGCTCCTCATTGGCGACGCGGCGAATCTAGCCAGCCCGCTCGCCTTCACAAGTTTCGGCGCTCACGTGCGCAGCCTCAAGCGTTCAACTCATCTGACAGACCTCGCGCTTTCCGCTGACCTGCTCGATGCGTCTTCGCTCTCCGAGATAAACGGCACGGAAGCGCGTGTGGCGCAGGTGGCGAGCCTCGCGGAGTTTATGCGCCCGACGGAAAGGAGCGCGCCCGCGACTGTCAATGAAACCTTGAACGCGGTGATGGCCGCGCTCCACAGTCTGGACGAGAGAGTGCGGCGCGAACTCTTTCAGGATCGCATGTCATGGAACGCGCTCAAAAATTTGTTGAGCCAGACGGTTCGCCTCTACCCGCGCATCATCGAACGCGTGCGCGAGCACTTAGGAGCGCGCGGGGCATTCTGGTGGGCCGCCAATATCGCCGAAGCAGCCGTCAGCGAAAGACGACGGGCGAGAGCCGGAGAGTTGGGCAAAGAGCAGGCCGGAGC
>JBAWGU010000444.1:0-5348 GCA_049593215.1 Pyrinomonadaceae bacterium | reverse complement strand
GCTCAGGTATGCCAACTTTGAAGGAGGAATCTTTTTATGGGTGACGATGGCGGCGGTGGCGGCAGCGCAGGCGTGGTCGCGGTAGTAGCGATCTTCGTGATTATTATTCTGGTCGTGCTCTTTATGTTCGGAGGCAGACTGTTCGGCAGAGGCGGCGGCGTCAACGTCAACGTCACGACGCCCGCTCCGGCCAAGTAGAGCGCAAGAAAAACTTTCGTCAGACAATTTAGAATAAAGGGAAGAGAGAAGCGCACTTTTGAAGAGTAGCGCGCTGCTCTCTTCTTTTCATTTAACTGCTCAGACTGATAACATGCTGGTAAATCGCAAATGGTAAATGGTGAATAGAAGAACCGCTTTTTCCATTTACCATTTACCATTTACCATTTACGAGGAAAGAAGTGTCAGCACCGAACATTGAAACCATTGTCAGCTTAGCCAAGCGGCGCGGCTTTGTTTTTCCTTCATCGGAGATTTACGGCGGCCTCGGCAGTTCGTGGGATTACGGCCCTTACGGCGTCGAACTCGCCAATAACGTCAAGCGTCTGTGGTGGCGTTGGATGGTCTATGAGCGCGAAGACATGGAAGGCATAGATTCATCCATCATCCTCAACCGCCTCGTCTGGAAATATTCCGGCCACGAAGACACCTTCAGCGACCCGCTCGTTGATTGCCGCGAGTGCAAGAGCCGCTTTCGCGCGGATAAACTTCTGGAAGAATATATCCATTCTTTAAAGGCTAAGAGACTCGCAGAGCGTCCAAACGATCCAGAAGTAGTACATGTATTGTGGGGACAGGGCGCAGCGCGTGGCGCAGATTTATTTCGTGACAAGAAAATAAAATGTCCTAATTGCGGCTCAACTGAATTAACTGAGCCACGACCTTTCAATCTGATGTTTCGCACAACAATCGGTGCGGCAGCAGAAGCAGATGACCCGAATGCGCTTGCCTATCTTCGTCCTGAAACGGCGCAGGGAATCTTTATCAACTTCCTGAACGTGCTCACGACTTCGCGCCGAAAACTTCCATTCGGCATCGCGCAGATTGGAAAATCTTTTCGCAACGAAGTCACGCCCGGCAACTTCATCTTTCGCACGCGCGAGTTTGAGCAGATGGAGATGGAATATTTCGTGCGCCCCGGCACTGACGAGGCCGCGCATCAGGAATGGATTGACAACTGCTTCAACTGGTTCCTCACCCTCGGCATCAGCGCAGACAACCTGCGCCTCTACGAGCAGCCGAAAGAAGAGTTGGCCCACTACGCCAAGCGCACCGTTGATATTCAATATCGCTTCTTCCCTGAGCGTGAAGAAGGCGAGCGTCAATGGGACGAGTTGATGGGCATTGCCAATCGCACTGACTTTGATCTCAAGACGCACTCAAAGAAACCTGAGAACGAGGAAGGCAAACGTCTCAATCCTGATTCGACGGAAGACCTCTCATATTTTGACGAGGCCACGAAAGAGCGTTTCTATCCTTACGTGATTGAGCCTGCTGCCGGAGTCAATCGCACCGTGCTTGCCCTCCTGATGGACGCTTATTCGGAGAAGACAAACGACAAGGGCGAGAAGCGCGTCGTCTTAAAACTTCATCCTGAGCTTGCGCCGATTAAAGCTGCGATTCTGCCGCTTGCGAAAAACAAGCCGGAGATTGTCGGCATGGCAAAGGCGATTCGCCGTTCGTTGCAACCTGTGCTGCGCGCCGTCTATGACGACACGGGCGGCATCGGCAAACTCTACGCGCGACAGGACGAAATCGGCACGCCCTTCTGCGTCACAGTGGACCACCAATCTCTGGAAGACGATGCCGTGACCGTGCGCGATAGAGACACATGGGAGCAGGAGCGCGTCAAAGTCTCCGAGCTTCAAGAGTATTTACAAACTAGATTGATAGTCCAAAGTCCAATGCCCAATGTCCTAAGTCAAAGGCCGGAATCGTTTTGACATTGGACATTGGACTTTAGACTTATTGAATTATGCCTATTGTCAAAAAACGTAATCAGCAGACTGAATCGCGCCTCCTTCTCGAATCGGATGAGCCTGTCGAGTTGCCGCCCGCAGAGATAGAAGAGAGCGCCGTCATCGTGCAGTTCGATAATTTCAGGGAGTTCATTCCCGAACTGCTTGAAGAGTTGCGCGCGGGCACAGTGGCAGAGCCTGTGCCGGTGATGATGGACGGCTCGACCTTCGTCGTACACGGCGAGACACGCACCTTCTGGGTCAAGCTCTGGCACACAGCCGCGTCTGACATGACGCGCATTGAGCGCGCGCAGATCATCAGTTGCCTGCCCTCTACGCGTGGCGTGCAAATCAAAATAGGTGATGAGTGATAGGTGATAGGTGATAAGACAAAGCCGTGAATCGTGATAAGAGAACAGCTTTTTCTATTTATGATTTACGATTTACGTTCTCCCTATCATCCATCACCCATCACCTATCACTCGCTTATGTTCTTCCCTGAAAAAATTCTGAGACTGGCGCGTGCGGTGAGAGACGCAGGCGGGCGCGCTCTGCTGGTGGGCGGTTGTGTGCGCGACCGTGTGATGGGGTGCGAGGCGAAGGACTGGGACGTGGAGGTTTACGGCGTTGAGCCTGCGCGTTTGCGTGAGCTATTGGAAAAGTTTGGGCGCGTCAACGTGGTGGGCGAAGCCTTCACGGTTTATAAGATTGGAAATAATCTGGATGTCTCGCTGCCCAGACGCGAGCGCAAAATGGGGCGTGGGCATCGCGGCTTCGTCATCGAAGGCGACCCCGCGATGAGCATTGAAGAGGCCGCGCGTCGGCGCGACTTCACCATCAACGCGATTCTGCAAGACCCGCTCACGGGAGAAATAGTAGACCCTTACGGCGGGCGCGCTGACATCGAAAGAAAAATCCTGCGCGCCGTCTCACGCGAAACTTTTGCAGAAGACTCTTTGCGTGTTCTGCGCGCCGCGCAGTTTGCCGCGCGTTTCGAGTTTGAGATTGAGCCGGAGACGATTGAACTAAGCCGCTCGATTGATCTCACGGACCTCCCGCGCGAGCGCATCTGGGGTGAGATGGAAAAGCTCTTGCTGCGCGCACGCCGCCCGTCAATCGGCTTGAAGTGGCTTTATGAACTAGGCGTCGTGGACCAACTCTTTCCTGAGATGAAAGCTTTGGTCGGCGTGCCGCAAGATTCAGAATGGCACCCTGAGGGAAATCTGGACCTCCATACCTTGCTTGTCGTTGATCGCGCGCGCGAGTTGATTGATGAGCTGCCTTATCCGAAGCAGGTGACGGTGATGCTCGCCGCGCTGTGCCATGATTTCGGGAAGCCCGCGACGACTGAATTCATTGAAGGTCGCTGGCGTTCGCGCGGGCACGAAGAGGCGGGCGTTGCGCCTACGAAAAGTTTTCTTGAGCGGCTGAACATGCACACGCTCGACGGCTACGACGTGAGAGCGCAGGCGGTCGCGCTCGTGCGGGACCATTTGAAGCCGGGCGAGTTGTATCGCCGTCGTGATGAGGTTGGCGACGGCGCGTTTCGTCGTCTCTCGCGCAGGTGCGAGCTTGACCTGTTGTATCGCGTGGCGAAGGCGGATTCGCTGGGGCGCAACGCCGATTGGGTTCCGCGCGAAAAGTGGTACGACGCAGAAGCGCAGGAATGGTTCATCGCGCGTGCAAAAGAGTTAGAAGTCACCGAGCGTCCGCCCGCGCCGATTTTGATGGGAAGACACTTGCTTGAGATGGGATTAAAACCTTCGCCTCTGATGGGAGAGATTACGCGCGCAGTTTACGAGATGCAGTTGGACGGGCGTGTGAAAACTTTGGAGGAAGCGAAGGCGGAGGCACAGCGCATTATTAACAATAATCGCAAACCGTAGGGCATTGTTTGGGAGTGTCGCACATGGATAGCGGCTTTTATGCAGCTTGTTTGTTAAGGTAAGATACGCAGTTACACCGCTATTAAAATTCTCTACTGATGAAGGAAACTCTGATGATTGATTTTGAATTGACGGAAGACCACAAGGCGATACGCCAGACCGTGCGCGACTTTGCGATGAAGGAGGTTGCGCCGCGCATCAAGGAGCTTGATGAGAAGCAGCAGTTTGATCGTTCTATTCTGGACAAGATGGCAGAGCTAAATCTGCTCGGCGTGTGCATCCCCGAAGAGTATGGCGGCGCGGGCTTTGATTATATTTCGCTCGGATTAGTCTGCGAAGAACTCGAAGCCGTTGATACATCCCTGCGCGTGATTATGTCCGTGCATACGGGCCTCAACAGCCTGACGCTTTACACGTGGGGCACGGAGGAACAGAAGCAGAAATATCTTGTGCCGCAGGCTAAGGGTGAGAAGATTGCGACGTATGGCTTGACTGAGCCGGGCGCGGGTTCCGATGTTGTCGGCGCGCGTTCAACTGCGCGGCGCGAAGGCGACGAGTGGGTCTTAAACGGCGAGAAGATGTGGATCAGTCTGGCGGATTTAGCGGACAACTTTCTCTTCTTCTGCTGGACGGATGAAGAGAAGCGTAAGCAGCGCGACCACACAGGGATGTCCTGCTTCATCGTCGAGCGTTCGATGAAAGGGTTCACTTCCGGGACGATTCACGGGAAGATGGGCATACGCGCGGGCAACACCGGATACTTTTCATTGCAGGACGTGAGAGTGCCGCAGGCGAACATGGTTGGTGAAGAGGGCGAGGGTTTCAAGATTGCGATGTTCGCTCTTGAGCAGGGACGCTTCACCGTCGCGGCTGGCGCAACGGGTTTGATACGCGCGTCGCGCGACGCTTCAGTCGCCTATGCAAACGAGCGCGAGACGTTCGGCACAAAGATCGCTAATCATCAGTTGGTCAAACAGAAGATTGCGTTGATGGAAGCAGACTATCAGATGAGCCACCTGCTCTGGCTGCGCGCAGGCTCTTTGAAGAACACGGGACAGTTGAATGCGAAAGAGACTTCTCTGGCGAAATGGCAGGCGACCGTGAGAAGCGAAAAGGCTGCTTCGATGGCGATTGAAGTTCACGGCGCAAACGGCTACTCAAACGATTACCCTGTGGAGCGTTACCTGCGTAACTGCAAAGCCGCAGTCATCTACGAAGGCACGCGCGACATACACACGCTGATGCAGGCCGACTGGGCTTTGGGCTTGAAGAAAGAGAAGAGAGCGCGCAAGACGCTCCCGCCCTATAAGCCTGCCGAGTCGAGAGAGACTGTCGCGGCTGATTAGAGCGAATCTTAGCAACAGGAAATAAGAAGGAGATTAAACGCAAAGGACGCAAAGAAAGAAGACGCAGAGAGCGCGAAGGGGAGTTCTTCTTCGCGTTCTTTTGCGTCCACTCCTTTGCGCTCTTTGCGTTTGAAGTTTTTCCGTTTATAGCGGCTTGCAAT
>JBAWGU010000443.1:0-6243 GCA_049593215.1 Pyrinomonadaceae bacterium | reverse complement strand
GCACGGGGCGGGGGCGTGCGCCGTCGGCCTGGCCGATGAAGCCTTCGCGTTCCATCATGTCGAGGATGGCGGCGGCGCGTCCGTAGCCGATGCGGAGGCGGCGTTGGAGCACAGATGTTGAGGCGCGTTTCATCTCGACGCAGATGCGTAGGGCGTCTTCGAAGAGTTCGTCGCGTTCGCCGCTGACGCCGTCGAGGCCGAGGGCTTCTTCTTCGGAGAGGGTGATAGTTTCGTCGTAGTTGGGGTCGCCCTGCGCTTTGACGTGAGAGACGATGCGGTTGATCTCTTGCTCGTCAACGAATGCGCCGTGAACGCGGACGAGGCGTGATGTGCCGGGAGGGAGGAAGAGCATGTCGCCGCGCCCCAGGAGTTGCTCTGCGCCGTTGGCGTCAATGATGGTGCGCGAGTCAACTTTACTGGAGACGCGATAGGAGATGCGTGAGGGGAAGTTGGCTTTGATTAGTCCGGTGATGACATCAACGGAGGGGCGTTGCGTGGCAAGCACGAGGTGTATGCCGACGGCGCGTGCCATCTGTGCGAGGCGTGTGATTGATTCTTCGACTTCGTGGCCTGAGACCATCATCAGGTCCGCGAGTTCGTCTATGATGATGACGATGTAGGGCAGAGGCTTGTGCGGCTTGCCGTCGTCGTCGAAATCTTCGACGAGGTTGCGGCGCAGGACTTCTGTGTTGTAGCCGTCAATGTTGCGCACGCCCCAGCCCGCGAGGTCTTTGTAGCGTTTCTCCATCTCCGAGACAGCCCACTTCAGAGAGATAGCTGCGCGCTTGGGGTCTGTGATGATGGGCGTGGCGAGATGCGGGATGTCTGCGTAGAGGCCAAGCTCAAGACGCTTCGGGTCAACCATGATGAATTTCACTTCATCGGGGCGGGCTTTGTAGAGAATGGAAACGATGAGCGAGTTGACGCCGACAGATTTGCCTGCGCCGGTTGTGCCTGCAATCAAGAGGTGCGGCATCTTGGCGAGGTCTGCGACGTAGTTGAGTCCGTCAATAGTCTTGCCGAGCGCGATGGTGAGTTTCGATGCGGATTCACGAAACTGGCGCGACTCTAAGACTTCGCGCAGGTGGATGGTTTCACGGCGCGGGTTGGGGACTTCGATGCCGACGTGCGCTTTGCCGGGCACGCGATCAATACGTATGGATTCGGCTTTCAAGGCAAGGCAGAGATCGTCAACGAGGCCCGTGACGCGAGAGTATTTCACGCCGGGGTCGGGTTTGAATTCGTAAGTGGTGACGACAGGGCCGGGGCAGATGTATTCAATCTTGCCTGTGACGTTGAACTCTTTGCATTTCTCTGCGACGCGAAAGGCGAGGTCGCGCAACTCTTCGTCTTTCTGTTCGCTGTGCGGCGGCGGCGCGTTGAGAAAAGAGACGACAGGCATCTCGTAGTTGGTGATGACGGCGGGCGCGGGCTTGGCGATGCGCGTGGCGCGATCAGGCGCGACAGGTGAAGCGTTGCGCTCGGACTCTTCGCCTTCCGTGCGGACGACCGAAGCGGTCTTCACCATGTCTTCAATCTGGGCCGCTTCGTTAATCTCTTTTTCAAGCGCGCGTTGTGTGGCAGAAGCCGCGCCTCTTGCCGTGATGCTTTTCTCTGCGACAACTTCGCGCTGTCTGGTTGCTGCGGTCGCGGTTACCGCAGACGCAAACTCCTGTGTCGAGATGGCGGGCGGCAAATCTTCCTGCATGGAAATGTTAAGAGGCATCGAAGCGGATTGAGAAGCGACGACGGCAGAGCGTTTGATGGCTGTGGCTGCCCCGCTTGCCTGCTCTAACGGCAGAGGCTCGCTCATAAATTCCGCGACACGATCCGCGCCCGTCTTCGCTTTAAGTTTCTCTTCCATCTCAAGCGCAATCGAACGCGCGGCTTCACGCTCTGCGCGCGCAGCCTGTCGCATCTCCACGCGCGCCTGCGCCTTCTCGCGCCGCGCTTCCTGCCACGCTCTGAATTTTTCAGGAAGAGTACGGAAGAAGACGAAGCGGTTGCCGAACGCGCCCTTAATCTTTTCGTAAGCCAGCACGAAAGAGAAGTTGGTGGCGAGCAGTAGCCCTGTCGCGGCGATGGCGAAGAGTAAAATCGCTGTGCCGACAGGATTCAAGCCGCCGACCAGCACGCGCTTGATGAGTTCGCCTGCGAGACCGCCCGACGGCACGCTCGCGTCAAAGAGCGGATGCGTGATGAAGAGCGCGCAGAGAGCCGCCGAAGCGAGTACGAGTGTGATGAGACCTATCACGCGCGCGAGCGGAGCGTGTATGCGGCGCGTGCGAAAGCGTCGCCAAGCGGCTGCAAAAAGAAGCAGGGGCAAAAGTGGCGCAGCGATGCCTACGGCTTGAAAGAGAGCCGCAGAGACGTTTGCTCCGATTGCGCCGATGAGGTTGCGCGTCTCCGCCTGTCCCGCAGAATTCCATGATGGATCGTTCGGCTTGTAAGAGAGCAGGCACAGCGCGAGGAGCAGCCCCGTGCAGAAGAGCGCAATCGCTATGATCTCATTGCGCCGCGTGTTCTTCGGCTCCGCCACTTTCATTCGCGCGTCCGTTTGTGTAGTTGCCATAATTCAAGTCTGGAGTCTGAAGTCTTGAGTCATGAGTCAAGAGGCCGGAGACTGTTTTCTGATTTTGACTTCAGACTCCAGACTCCGAGACTCTCGGACTCTTTTATCACGCCGCGCGGCGCGAGAGAAGATAAGCCTTGATAAACGCGTCTATGTCGCCAGCGAGCACGGCATCAACGTCGCCGCGCTCTAACTTGGTGCGCGCGTCTTTGACTAAGCGATAAGGCGCGAGCACGTAGTTTCTGATTTGAGAGCCGAAAGAGATGTCCTGCTTGCTGGCTTCAAGATGTGCGGTCTCTGCTTGCCGCTTTTCAAGCTCAAGCTCATAGAGACGCGAGCGCAGGACCTGCATGGCGACGGCGCGATTCTGATGCTGCGAACGCTGGTTCTGGCACTGCACGACGATGCCTGTCGGCAAGTGCGTGATGCGCACCGCAGAGTCAGTCGTGTTGATGTGCTGTCCGCCCGCGCCTGTCGCGCGGTATGTGTCAACTCTCAAATCTTTGTCGTTAATCTCCACCTCTATGTCCTCGTCAATCTCAGGATAGACGAAGAGCGATGCGAAAGATGTGTGGCGACGCGACGCCTGATCGAAAGGCGAGATGCGAACTAAGCGATGCACGCCAGCCTCAGCAGCGAGCAGTCCGTAAGCGTATTCGCCTTCGACGCGAAACGTCACGCTCTTGAGTCCCGCTTCATCGCCGGGCTGGTAGTCGAGTATCTCTGTTTTGAAACCGCGCTGCTCCGCCCACTTCAAGTACATACGCAGGAGCATCTCGGCCCAGTCCTGCGACTCCGTGCCGCCTGCGCCCGGATGAATCGTGCAGATAGCGTTGCGCCCATCGTTCTCGCCCGATAGCATCATCTCCGTCTCGGCCTGCGCGATTTCATGCTCAAGCCTTTCGATGAGCGCGCGAAGCTCGGAGAGCGAAGATTCATCCTCTTCCGCAAATTCAAAGAGCACGCCTGCATCGGCTATCTCGGATTCAAACTTTTCCTGACGCGTTATCACTCGCTCAAGACGGCTCCGCTCGGCCATCATCCGTTGCGCCGCTTCCTGATCGTTCCAGAAATCCTGCTCGGAAGCTTTCGTCTCGATACGCTTCAACTCTTCACGCTTCGCAGCAACATCAAAGAAACCTCCCGAGTTGCTCAACGCGCGCTCTTAAATCTTCATAACTAACACGTAACTCTTCCATTGAAACTGTCTCTAACATTCATTCCTCCAAAATCAATTAAAAGAAGTGATGAGTGATGAGTAATGAGTAATGAGTGAGATGTCTTTAACTTATCACTCATCACTCATTACTCATCACTGTTCTTCTAAAAGTCATTCCAAAGATCAAGATGCTCACGAGCGCGCAGGCGATGGCGAAGAGGTCGCCGTGCTGCGTGTAAAAAGTTTTAGGGCGCGCGGTGCGTCTGACTGTCCATGTGCGCGCGTCCGTTTGATACCCAACGGTCTCGTCGCTCACCGTGCCACGCTCGTTGATGTAGGCTGTGATGCCTGTGTTCGTCACTCTCAACACGGGGCGATCATTCTCGACGGCGCGAAAGACTGCGTTGGCGAGATGCTGTCGCATCACGGGCGTTGGGCCAAGATAACCGTCGTTCGAGATATTAATCAACACGTCTGCGCCATCATCTGAAAATTTCCGCGCGATGGACGGAACGGTTGACTCGAAACAGATAAAGACGCCCGCACGCGCCTCTCCCAGAGGCATCAAGACGAAATCCGTGCCCGGCGTAAACTCGCCAACCATCGTCGGAATCCAAGCGACTCCCGGCAACCAGCGCGGGAGCGGCACGTACTCGCCAAACGGCATCAGGCGAATCTTATCATACTGCGCAACGGCGCGGCCCTCTTCATTCACCATCATCGCGGCATTATATGCGCCATTGGCCGGAGCAGGCTCAAGCGCGTTGAAGATAACGGAAGCGCGATTCTTCTTTGCGAAGGCCGTTAGGAGTTCACGAAACTCAGTGTCGCGCGCGTACTGAAAATTCATAGGCGACTCGGGCCAGATTACAACGCGCGGCACACTCGTCAAAGATTTCTGCGCGGCCTCTTCAGATTTATAGAGATGATTAATCTCATCCCAACGATCTTTCTCGCGCGAGCGCGCTTCCCACTTGCGCAGAGCGTCTTCACTGATTTGGACGTGGCGCGCGATGAGCGCCGCCGTCTCAGCATTCGAGTCCACAGGCTCCATCGGCACATCGGGCTGCAAAGCGACAACCACCGCATCGGGTCTCAAAATTTCAGGCGGCGCAGAGTTGAACAGACCTTCGTAAGAAATTTTGTTTGACGAAAAGATTAGAAGCGCAACGCAAGTGATGATGAGAGCGGTCGTAATCAGAGCGCGCACGTTTCTTTGCAGAAGCGTATAAGCAAGAGACGCGTTCACGCTCACAATCAGAAATCCGACCAGATAGACTCCGCCCCAGCGCGCCGTTTGAATCAAAGGTGTGTTGAAGGCTTGCGAGTAGCCGATGGCATTCCAGAGCAGACCTGTGAGTCCCAGCCTTGCCCATTCAAGCGCCGCCCAGAAGAATGGCGCGGCAAAGAGTGCGCGTGCGCCCCAACGCTTAACAGCGACGGCGAGCGCAGCGCAACACGCAGCCGGAAAGAGTCCGACAATTAGCGTGGGCGGCACAAGCAGAACGTAAGAGACGGGCGCGGGGATGTGCCCGTAGCGAATCATCGAATAGGTGACCCAGTAGCTTGAGCCGTAGAAGAAGAGCGTGCCCGAAATCCAGCCGAGCAGAAAGGCTGTGTGAATGTTTGGCCTACGCACGACGGCAAGAAAGAGTGGGACAAGCGCGACCCATGCGAGCGGCCACAGGTTGAAATCCGGGAAAGAGAGGATGAGCAGCAGCGCGGACAGCAGAGCCAATCCGACTTCTGTGAGCGTCGGCTTATTGGCGCGCGCGTGACGCGCCAGACGCCGTAGTTGCTCACGAACAGGCGCAACGGAAAACTTCGCGTCGTTCATGCACGCGAGTTTAACAGAAGCTGAGGGCAGAAGTAACGAGCAATAGGAAAAATTGACAGTCATCAAAAAGTAATGCTGCCGCCGCGTAGCGGCACGCTGATTTTAGCCCGGCGTTTCAACGCCGGGAACAGGGAGCCGCAGATAGTCCCATGTCGCGTCAGCGACGTGTGAATCAACCGTCGCTAACACGACGCCGGGCGATACGATTCGCCCACCGTGCGTTGAAACGCACGGCTAAATTCATTTGCCGCTACGCGGCAGAAACTTAGCGAGCTTTACTTTCTAGTCACTACTAAAATTTTTTTGCAGTCCTCTCTCTTTGACGCTTGCTTCGTACCAAATGGTCTATTCGGGGAGACGAATAGACAGAAAACGTCACTGCTCAGGTGACAAAATTCGTCGCTCGAAGCTTTTGGGAATCGTTTGGGGATGAGAAGGAAGAGAAGAGGAATTTGAGAATCTGTGGGCCTGGAAAAGTTTGATTGAAGAAAAAGGGGCTGTAAACGCGGGAGAACCCGGTCATCTCTGACCGGGTTCACATTAAGGGGGGAAATCGCTGAAGGATCGCTCGGCGGGCGGCTGGAGCAGCGGCAGGCGGCTCTCAGAGGGGTGTAGGCGGCGGGGTCACGGCTTTATCTGCTTACTCCGTGCTTGCCGACTAGATGTAGAGCACGT
>JBAWGU010000442.1:0-6284 GCA_049593215.1 Pyrinomonadaceae bacterium | reverse complement strand
CACTTGATTTATTTGAGTTGAATTTTGTGTTAATTGCGGCTGAGCTATGGAAGAAGCTTGATCCGAAAGATGAAGAACGCCCAAATGCTCTAACATATATTGCCTATAAACACCTTTTGAATGAACGTTGGGGGATTGCTGAGGGGCTTAGTTACTTTGTAACGGCTGACAGACAAACTTCCGAAAAATCACAAATGCTTGGTCAATTAAACTATTGGCAAAGTGTGAAATGGCAAGGGCAATTTGAGAATATTCGTAAGAATATTGAGCAAGCTGATTTTTCCGCTAAAGACCCACTCTATCAGCTTGCTCAATTGGCTCTCCTGAACAGAAATGAAGAATTCTTCTCATTACTTCCAGAGGTTCTAAGAAGTCAAAAACTTACGACGGAAGACTTACAACAATGGCCTCTTTTTCGGGAAATGCGTAAAGAAGCAGCTTTCAATTCATTCATACAAGAAGAGTCTTCAGGCAGTGAAATACAGCTTGAAGAGCAGAAGGAATCAGTACATTAATCAATTGCCTTTTACGATGACATTTAATGGCTTACTCAACGTGACCGATCTATAGCATATCTTTCATCACTTCCACGCTCATCGCTATCAGGCATCAACCGAACAGAGGCGGGCCGTCGTAGAGGATGCCCCAGCCGTTTTTTCTACTGGTGTGCAGGCTCTTGTTGAACCATCTGGTCGCAGCCGCAGCGTCTTCGTAGGATTTGGCGGAGGGCAGTGGCTGGCGCGGGTCAATGCGAACGATGAGGCCGCGCTGCGTTGAAGTCTTCAGCCCCAACAGCGCGAGCATATCGTTTTTAGTCATCAGCACCGTGCGCACTTCCGACGGGAGGTCGTCGTCTTCATCCTCTTCATCTTCATTCATGATGTCGAAATCGTCTGTCTCCGATTCTTCATCATCAATCCAATCATCAAAAAAATCCTTCTCATCACTCATTGCACATCTCACCTGTAGCTTAGTTGACCGAATTTTCCGCTCGCCGGAAGATTTTAGTTTGCTCTCCGTCAAAGTCAAATGCTCAAACGCCGCAGCGAAGTTGTAGAATGAAGTTGCCGAAGCCGCCGGAGCAGAGATATTGAAGATGAGAGAGCCACACGACAACATAAAAGACACGGACAAGCCTGCGCCCAATGCAGCCAACGAAGCCGAGCATCCACACGGCAGTTATTACTACGACGACTCTACGGGCTACGAAACTTACGACCCATCCAAAGATGATGAAGACGAGGCAGAAGAAAATGATGAATGAAAAGCTGTCCGTAGTCCGTAGTCCGTGGTCCGTTGTAAAGAAGAAAAACAACTGACTACTGACAAAGGACTACGGACAGCTTTTCATCCCTCATCCCTGCTCTTTTCGCGTTTGGGTCTCTCGTTGGATTTGAGCACGCGCTTGCGCAAGCGTATTGTTTGCGGTGTCACTTCGACAAGCTCATCGTCTGCGATAAATTCTAAAGCCTGTTCGAGAGATAAATCTTTGACGGGCACGAGCCGCATCGCTTCGTCTGCGCTCGCAGCGCGCATGTTCGTCAGCTTCTTTTCTTTAATCGCGTTGACATCCAGATCAACCGCGCGCGCGTTCTCGCCAATGATCATCCCTTCATACACGCGCGTGCCCGGACGAGCAAACATAGCTCCGCGCTCCTGTAAATTGAAGAGCGCAAACGTCGTCGTCTCGCCCATGCGGTCTGCGACGAGCGAGCCGGTTGAGCGCCCGCGCATCTCGCCCATCCACTCGCCCCAGCGCAGAAAGATTGTGTTGAGCAGGCCCGTTCCTTTTGTCTCTGTCAGAAACTCGTTGCGAAAACCAATGAGTCCGCGCGACGGCGCTTCAAACTCAAGCCGGACACGGCCCGTGCCGTGATTGACCATCTTCGTCATCTGCCCCTTGCGCCGTCCCATCGCTTCCGTGACCACGCCTATGAACTCGTCAGGACAATCAACGACGACCTGCTCGACAGGCTCCAACACGCGTCCGTCTTCCTTGCGCGTGATGACTTCAGGTTTTGAAACCTGAAGCTCATAGCCTTCGCGCCGCATCATCTCTATCAGAATTGCGAGCTGCAATTCTCCGCGTCCGGAAACTTTGAACTGGTCCGGCGAATCCGTCTGCTCGACTCTGATTGCGACGTTGCCGAGCAACTCTTTATCCAGACGCTCCATGATCTGCCGCGACGTAACATACTTGCCTTCACGCCCCGCGAACGGAGAATTGTTGACGCCGAAGATCATGGAGATGGTCGGCTCATCAACCGCTATGACAGGGAGCGGCTTGGGATTGTCCGCGCTCGTGATGGTCTCGCCGATTTCGATGCCTTCCATTCCTGCGAGCGCAACAATCTCGCCCACTTCCGCGCGCTCAATCGCCGCACGCTTCAATCCTTCAAAAGCATAAAGCTGCGAGACGCGAGTCTTCTGTATCGAGCCGTCGCGCTTCACGATGGCGACCGTGTTTCCGACAGCAATCTCGCCGGAGAAGATGCGGCCAATCGCCAAACGCCCGACGTAAGAATCGTAATCAAGATTTGCGACGAGCAGTTGCAAAGAGTCTTCGCGCAGAGCCTGTGGCGCAGGGATCGTCTCAACAATCTGATCAAACAACGGACGAAGATTACGCGAATCGTCCGTCAATTCTTTCTTTGCCACGCCGTCGCGCGAGACAGCGTAAAGAATCGGAAACTCTATCTGCGCGTCCGTCGCATCAAGGTCAAGAAACAGCTCGTAAATTTCATCAACGACTTCGGCAGGCCGCGCATCCTGACGGTCAATCTTGTTGACGACGGCGATGGCAGGAAGCCTCGCCTCAAGAGCCTTGCGCAGCACGAAACGCGTCTGCGGCAGACAACCTTCGGCAGCGTCCACAAGCAACATCACGCCGTCCACCATCTTCAACACGCGCTCGACCTCGCCGCCAAAATCCGCGTGGCCCGGCGTGTCCACGATGTTGATCTTGACATTGCCGTAGCGCACCGCAGTGTTCTTCGCCATAATCGTGATGCCGCGCTCGCGCTCCAAATCCATCGAATCCATCACGCGATCCCTGATATGCTCGTTCTCACGAAACGTCCCGGCCTGCCTCAGCATCGCGTCCACAAGCGTAGTCTTCCCATGGTCCACATGCGCGATGATTGCAATATTGCGTATATCTTTTCTCTCTTCAGTCATAATCCCTCTGCATAGTCAACAACAGCGCATTTTTTCGCGCTCAATGAAAACGTTTATTCTATCACGCCGAGCAAAATTACTCCCGTCGAGAGAACTGAATTCAGAGAAGAGAAAGCAAGATCAACAAGAAATAGAAACAGGCTGGATTGTAAAGCAGTTTTTAATTCTAAATCTGAACCTTCAAATTTGAAATCTTCTTACCTTCAACTTCAGAGACTTTCATCCTTCATCCTTCCGCCTTCATCCTTGCTCTTTGAGTGCGCCCGTTTGTCGCAACGCTTCGTAGAGCACGATGGCAACAGAAGTGGCTAAATTGAGGCTGCGCACGTTTGGGTTGAGCATCGGAATTGTCAGGCAGCGTTCCCAGTTCGCACGCAAGACCTCTTCCGGCAACCCGCGCGTCTCGCGTCCAAAGACCAGACAATCATTCTGCGCAAACTGCCACTCTGCGTATGAACGCTCAGCCTTCGTCGTGAGATAGACGAACCTTGCCTCAGGCAACGATTTATAGAGCGAGGCCAGATCAAGATGACGCTCAAGCAAGACTTCGGGCCAGTAGTCCAGCCCCGCGCGCCGCACCGCGCGATCATCCAGACGAAAGCCCGTCACGCCCACAATGTGCAGAGGCGTGCGCGTCGCCGCACACAGGCGCGCGATGTTTCCAGTGTTCGGAGGAATCTCCGGCTCAACCAACGCAACACGAAGCATAAAAAAGCAGTGGCGAGTGACAGGTGACAGGTGATGAGTTAAGAATAAGTCACACGCTCAAAGTCAGCCGCGAAGAAGTCTAAATAGCATGGCTTCCATCATTCATCATCCGGCCTTTGACTCCAGACTTTAGACTTCAGACTCCTGACTTGTCTTTAACTCGTCACTCGCTTGTAATCGTCATCCAAGCGCACAATATCGTCTTCGCCAAGATAGTCGCCGAGTTGAACTTCGATGAGGGCGAGCGGTTGATCTGAAGAGTTGCCAAGACGATGATTCGTTTCAGGCGGGATGTGTATGTGTTCTCCTTTGGAGAGTTGCAGGTGTCTGTCTCCGCAAACGACATCGGCGATGCCGTTGACAACTACCCAGTGTTCGCCGCGCCTCGAATGGCGTTGCAGACTCAAGCGCGCTCCCGGTTTTACTTCAAGCCTTTTGACTTTATATCCGTCGCTCTCTTCGAGCACCTCGTAACGCCCCCACGGTCTCTCATCAGTTTCTCGCACTCAATGTTCCTCCCAATGAAGTTTCGAGTTGAAGAAAGGCGAACTCAAAATCTCCCGACTCGAAATTGATTAAGAGTGAGAATAACTTTGCGCGCGCAGTGATGCAAGAAAAAGAAGAACGGCGCGCCTCGCATGAAGCATTCGCCGTTCTTTATTCAAAGGCCACAAGGGCCGCAGAGTTGTTAGTGCGCCAGTGAAAGGTTGCCCTTGGACTCTGGTGACTTGTGCTATCTCTTCTTCTTTGCTGCCTTCTTGCCAGCGGCTTTCTTTCCACCGCCGCCCTTGGCTGCTTTTTTCGCTGACTTCTTTGCTGCTTTCTTAGTTGCCATAGGTTGTATCTGCTCCTTTTTAGTTAGTGGCTAAAACCACAAGATGCTGTACTGATTTTCTTCTTGTGGTCTAGAGTAAACGGCGCACAACATCTTGGTATATAAACATAAAGTGAGAAGATGTCAACAACTTAATTCATTTATTTGGAAAATTTTTTCAACACTCACTTGTGAGATGTGATTGACGATTGATCAAACGTTCTTCAATTCATCTTTAACAGCCCTTACATTGTCAGAAAATTTCTTTCAACGAGCATTGAAAACGGAGTGCAAGCAGAAAGAGAAGGTATGTATCACGAGTTATTGTTGAGTTGACAAAAAATTTTCGCGCGGATGATGCGAAGTTAAAGCGGTCTTATTTGAAGAGAGGTGTGAAGACCCATTGATCGTGACGATCAATGCCGTAGTAAGTAATGATCGAACTGTTTTTGCTGCGGCTGGCGACGCCTATAAAAGGTCCTGTGGTATTTGCCGAATCATCTTCACCGCCCGGCGCAGTATCTTTCGATCCGGTGTTTATCATGCTGGCGAACTGCACTGTGAATTGACGCAACGACGGATCGCTTGTTTGCGGCGGCTGATTGCCCGCGTAAACAATTACTGAGCGCGCGAATTCCAACATCGCTCGATCAGTGGGCCTGATGAGTTTCCATTCGCCTGAGCTTGTGAGCGGATCGCGCGCCGCCTCGGGTCTGAGGATTTGAACTTTCTGTGTGCCGCGTGGAATGCCTTCGAGCAGTTGATCCATAGAGGTTGGCAAAGCTTGAAGACCTTGTCGGCCAAGCTTGGCGTTATAGTTGTAGTAAGCGCGAATGGCTTCGGCGACCTGTTCACCGCGAAAGATTGCTTCCTCTTCACGTTCGCGTTGTGCCTGGCGCGCGATATTTGGCGCGGCGGCCAGCGCAAAGAGAATCAGGAGCGACATCAACGCAAGCAGGGCGACGAGCGTATAGCCGTGTTCGCGGCTGCACGGCAAAGTCGCGCGCGAAAGTTTAGAGTTTGAGTCGTTGTATGGTCGCTTCTTCATGTTTACGGGCTTACGGCTCTTCATCATCCTCCGGTGGTCTCTGTTGACGAGGCTGCGGACCGGAGTTCGCATTGGTGACTGTGAAAGGAATCGTGTGCTTGATGCGCAGTGTGGTGTCAACAAGCACCAACTCGCGCTCGGAGATGCTTGTGACGCGGAAGCGTCCGCCGAGGATGTCGCCGCGCTGCACGTTCAAGAGGTCTTTGCTGTTCTTGTCTTGCACGACTGCCGTGTCGTTGAAATGCACCTTGCCGAGGATGCCGACGAAAGAGTAGTTCGGAGTAGGCGCAGCCATGACGCTGAGCGAGGTCACGTTAGAGAAGAGCTTGCCGTCTGGCGTGTGTACGCTGATTGAGTGCGCGCCTTCGCCCGCGATGAAGGCGGCTGGGACAGTTGTGGAGAGTTGCTGTGCGTTGATGAAGCGCGTGGGGAGTTCGCTGCCGTCAATCGTGATGCGCGATTCGGGCGTGAACTTGTCGCCGTTGACATCAAGTTTGAAATCGCCTGTGCGCGCATACACGCTCGACGGTGAAATAG
>JBAWGU010000441.1:0-2960 GCA_049593215.1 Pyrinomonadaceae bacterium | reverse complement strand
CTACAAAAGAGAAGATTACTCGCACATCATATTCGACGCTGAAGCTCCATAAATCTTTAAGCTGACCCGAAAGCTTGTGCGTTCTTAGTTTCGGATCAAAAGGATTATTCTGAAAGCTTGTCACTCTTTCCCAGAAGCGAGCTTCTAAACCAGCATGGCCTTGTATTCTTTTTCTAAACGCTCTCTTAAAAGATGAACTAAAGGCAATTTCAGTCATGGGATAAAATTTCCCGAAGCTCATCTACATTACTTGAGAAGTCGAGTCTATTCTCATCTGATTCATTTAAGCTCTCCTGATAATTTTCGTGAATCTCGCGCCTTCTCTCTTCAATGAGATAGCTCTCAATCAAATTCTGTAGTTCGGCCTTCTCCTCAGTGGAAAGCTGCTTTATCTCTTCTACTATCTCTGCAAAATTGTGGCTCATCTCTTCAGTCCTCTGCGGTAATTAAACAAAGCTTGATTCAATAGCAACGCTTTCCATATACAAAGTCTCCGGGCTGATGTCCTGCTCATTCGGCCATTGCACTGTGCCGAATGCAATCTTAACTCTCTTAAAATAGCTCATGTCCTTTAGCTCTTTGAAAATTCCATGCTCAAGGTACGGCTTAACATCGAATCTCCTCACGCTCAGGTCATCAAACTCTAAGTCAAGCGTGAAATCATCATTAGCTCTTACCGCGACAGCCTTGTGCATATTAAAATTAATCTGGAATATCCAGAGCAATTCGCAGTGCTTTGTTTAGTTCTTCAATCTTCTCAGGAGACAATGCTCCGACATAATCTGTTAAGGCTGATTTCGGTAAGCTCACAAGCTCATCGCAATGGATACTGCTCTCGTGTTTCATTCCTTCATCAATACCAATCAGCACTTGTGTGGATAATCCATGATGTGAAGAATAAACAGGCGCACAAATGAGAGTTGAGAAACGTGAATCTATAAGAACCGGGCGACTTACGACCACAAAGACCCTGAACCTCTTGGGGTCTCTGGCAGAAGGCTTATAAACACGATAAAGATCGCCACGCTTCACAAAGCTACCTGATACTCAAGAACATCTAATGCCTCTTCATTCAAATCATCAGCACGCTTGTTGATAAGTTCGAGGTCGTTCGCGTTCTGTTCGGAGCGAGCAAGCCGCGCAATGTAAGCGTGTATTGCTGCCTCGATAAACTCCGATCTATTTTTATCTGTGCCGGAGAGCTTATCAACAGCTTCAAGCAAATCCTTATCTACAGTAATGGAAGTTTCGACTTTCATATCTTCAAAATAATTCTTTCAGCCTAGCTCGTCAACTTAGATCGCACTGCGTCCAATTCAATCCGGAGATTTGATGACCCCTCGTCTGCTGCGTCTTATCTCACGCGCAGCTTTACCTTTTAGCCCGTTTCTTTTTTGCTTTTGCCTTTCCTTTCGCTATACTTGCTGCATTCCCTCTTCGCGCGCCCCAATGAGACTTTCCTTGTTGCGCACCGAGAGCAAGTGGAATTTAAGTTTACGGGAGCCTTGTGGCTTCAATGGTTGGTTTTACTCGAAGGTGGTGTGATTTATGTTCGAGCTTCCTAAAGATCAAACGACAGAGACAGAGGCGAAGATACTGCGTAAGCTTCGCGTGTGGATTGTGGCTCTGGCCGTGGCTTGTTTAGCGGCGGGGGTTGGCATCGGGGCGATGCTGACGGGGCATCAGGCTGTGGCGCAGAATGAGGCGCAGATTGCGCGTGCGCCCGAAGCTCTTTCGGCTTCGTTCGTGGAGATTGCGAAACGCGTTGAGCCTGCTGTCGTCAACATCGATACGAAGACGGCTGCGCCCGCGACTGCCGAAAAGGATGATGAAGACAAGGATGACCAGTCTTCAAACAATCCGCTCCTTGAGATGTTTCGTCATCAGACGCGCCGCCCGTCTTACGGTGTGGGCAGCGGCTTTATCGTTGATCCGAAGGGCTACATTCTCACCAACCAGCACGTCGTCGAAGGCGCGACGCGCATCGTGGTCGGCCTACAGTCCGGCGAAAAATATGTCGGGCGCGTGGTCGGCGTGGACGATGAGACGGACGTGGCCGTAATCAAGATTGACGCGCCGCGCGATCTGCCGACGGTCAAGCTTGGCGATTCGAGCACGGCGCAGGTGGGCGATTGGGTGCTGGCTATCGGCTCTCCTTTCGGGCTGGACCAGACCGTGACGGCTGGCATCATCTCGACGAAAGAGCGTTCGGACCCGGCGCACTTCACAAGCTTCCAGCAGTTCTTGCAGACGGACGCGGCAATCAATCGCGGAAACTCCGGCGGCCCGCTCGTCAACATGCACGGCGAAGTCATCGGCATCAACTCGCAGATTGCAACTTCGACAGGTGATTACAACGGCATAGGCTTCGCCCTGCCAGCCAGAGAAGCGCAGTTTGTCTATAGTCAAATCGTCTCGGCGGGCAAAGTCAGGCGCGGATACTTAGGCATCACGCTCGATTCTGTGAAGAGCGAATTCGCGCGCGTTTACGAATTGCCCGAAGCGAAAGGCGCAATCATCATAGAGGTGCGCGACGCGCAAGGCCCGGCTGGTAAAGCCGGCCTACAGCCAAACGACATCATCACCGAATACAACAACCAGCCGGTCGCCAACGCGCAGGACTTAATCAACAAAGTCGCTTCAACTCCCGTCGGGCAGACTGTTCCAATCACTTACCTGCGCGAAGCGAACGACAAACTTGAGAAGCACACGGTCAACGTCACGCTTGGCGAAAGACCCAGAACGGTTGCTGCTACGCCTGCGCCGACGGAAGACAGCGCGCAACCTTCAACGACGCCCAAGAAAGAGACGGCGGCGCAGAGCAGCAACAGCCTCCGCTTAGGTCTCACGCTCGCAGAGCTGACGCCGCAGAGCGCGGCTGACAGAAACATGATGGGCATTCAAGGGTTGATCGTCAAAGATGTTGACCCGAACGGCATCGCGGCAGACGCGAAACCTTT
>JBAWGU010000440.1:0-7309 GCA_049593215.1 Pyrinomonadaceae bacterium | reverse complement strand
ATTATACGGGCAGGGACAAGCCCTGCCCCTACAATTCTTGTGCATCAGGACGGGAGGAATGAGTTGACGGTCATTCCCAACCCTTGTGTCAGGCCGAGGTCTCGGACCAGTTTGCTGACCGCTAAATCAAGGACGCCCAGACCGAACGGGCTGAACATAGCGATACGTCCATCGTCTAGACGCTTGGGCGAATGTTGCTGAAGAATATCCGCCAAAGTGCAGCGAACGAAATCCCTGTTACCAACCAACTGCTCTGCCAAGTGGATTGACGTTTCGGCGCGGCAAACATGGTCCACATCATCCACCACATTGTCGCAAGACAGCATCACCTCCGGCGAAAAGTCTCGCAGCGAGACGTGTAAGATGGTAGTAGAGGGAGAGCAACCCTTGAGGTCGAAGACGTGCGGCTTGGCTGCCGTCGTAGCCATAGAGATAAGGGTCGTGCTCGTCAGCGCCTTCTTTATCTCCGAGACTACTTCTACCTCGTCAACAGCCAGCGTCTTCAAGCATTTCTCACGAAATAATCCAGCCCGCTTCGTGTCCAGATCGAAGACGACCAAACGCTTAATCTCAGGACAGGCGGTCAGGAGAAATCGTGCGACCTCATAATTGATTAGACCACACCCGATGAGCGTCGCGGAATCATCTTTCTGATTGACGCGCAAGTGTTGTGCAGCCAGTGCGGCGCTGGCCGCAGTGCGCTTTGCGCTGATAATCGAGCCTTCCAGAATAGCCTCCGGCCTTCCCGTTTCAGCCGAGTTCAAAATAACTACGGCAGAGGCTCTGTCCAACCCCTTGTCCAGGTTGCCCGGAAAAGAGGAAACCCACTTGAGGCCAGCAATGTCGAAATCACCATCGAGGTAGGCCGGTAAGGCGATGATCCTGTTTCTTTGATTGTCAGGAAAACGCAGGAACGTAGAGTGCGGAAGCGAGCTTCGCTGCTGCGCATGAGAGACATATGCCTTCTCCACCGCCTGCATTATCTCAAGCTCACGCCCGGCGAGCAGGCCGCCGACTTCATCACCCTTTAGAATTAGTAGGTCGCCATCACGCATGTTTCAGCCTCCATAGGAATTTCCCAATTGTTTTCGATATAACCGAAGTTTGCAGTGACCCAGCTATCGGAGTAGATCGTTTCCAGATAACGCTCACCGCGGTCAGGCAGAATCATCGCACAATTCGCACCGCGCGGAATCTCATCCTTGACCCGTTCCACAGCCATCAGAATCGCACCTGATGAACCGCCCGCCATAATCGCTTCACGACGCGCCAGCCTGCGGCAGCCGATGACGCATTCCCTGTCCGTCACGTGTATGGACCTGTCTGCCAGATTGTCATTAAAGAGCGCAGGCCGCATGGCTGCACCGTGACCCGGAATGAGGCGCTTGGATTTCTGCCCTCCGAAGATGACACTGCCAAGAGCATCAACAGCATATACTTTCGTACCGAGGCCGGTGTTTTTCACGTACTCAGCACAGCCCCGCAACGTGCCGCAAGTGCTCGTGGCACAGAAGACATAATCAACCCTCCCGTCGAGCGCATTCACGATCTCCTCCATCGTCATATAATGGGCGAGCGGGTTGAACTCATTAGAGTATTGATTAGGCCAGAAACTGTTCTCGACCGTCTCCAAGAGTTCTTTGACTCGATCAATGCGAGCTTTGAGAAACTCCCCCGTCTCCGGGTCCGGTCTGGTAACGATGTCCACCTCTGCGCCGTAGGCACGCAGGAGACGTATGTTTTGCTCCGTGGTTTTCGGGTCTACGACGCAAATGAAACGTAAATCGTAGTATGAGCAGGCTTGCGCCAGCCCGATGCCCATGTTGCCGGAACTCGACTCGATTACCACAGCCCCCGGTTCAATCTCTCCTGTTGCCAGTCCGTGCCGGATGATGTTGAGGGCGGGCCTATCTTTCATGCTCCCGCCCGGATTCAATGACTCCAATTTTGCATAGAGATTGAAGTGCAGATTATCGAAAACCCGATTCAATCGAACGAGGGGAGTATTGCCGATAATGGAGAGGATGCTTTCGTTCATAATGGTCATCTTTCTAGATGGATTACCCATTCAAGGTCCTGCGTATTGAGGTTGAGAAGCCTGAGCCGGGAGGGGTGATTTGTCCCTATTTCGGACCAGTTAAACAGAGCACATAATCACTACTATGTCCTAACGATATGTGGGGGACGCTCTTTATATGGTTCAGGCTGCTGTAGCTGCTTGTTACATCTGATAAACCCTTTCGCTAAGGTAAAGTCTTCTTCACAGAAGAGGAGGTCCGTTCTCAGGATTCAAACGGCAGATCGTATGATCGCGTTGATAGTATTATCTGGAGCGAGGCTTTCGGTCAGGAGTGAGGCTCACAGGTGGAAGGGAGTTCGTAACCTGTGCAATTCATTCCTAGCGTAAGCTGCGAGCCAGAGCACGTCGGGTTGCTTACTGACTGCGGCTGTCCGTTAACAGCTTTGCAGACATGTCAGAGCGATTCTCTTATAATTGATAGTCTGAATTTGAGGGGAGACTAAAATCTGCATCGTGAGACTCGCAATAACCTTCACCCGCTTGTTCAAAGGACCGTCAATCTCATTGATTCAACGCTCTCGTGGGTCGTCAATTTTGGGACCAATTAACGCCGAACCAATGCTGGGAATATACCGCAGTCTCTATCAAAAAGCTAGTTAAAATCTCCCTTTTTTGTGTTAATTTTTGGCCCATTCTGTCGAAAGTCGCTTTATCAGCCAAGATGTACATAATTTTGTGACAATTTCCTAAAATTCGGAAGAACAGCCGATAGATCCGGCATGGAGGAGATGCTTCCAAGCCGCAGGTGCTTTACTACTCAATTAGAAGAAGATTGAGATGCCTTGCTACCTGCTCTCATCTTCAAGCTATGCAGGAGGTTCAACGCTTCGTCGAGGGCTGCATCGTGTCGCTCGCGCAGGTCAGCGAGTTTTACAGAAACGGGCCGGTCTGGAATAACCCCTGCTCCTTCGACTTTCCGGCCCCCTGCCGTCATATAGCCGACTTCGCTGACCGTCAGTTCGCCCCCACCCTTCAAGACCCTGTGGTCTGTGACGCCAAGCGCGCAGCCGCAACTCTGGCTCCCGACCACTGCGGCTCGACCGCTCTCCTGGAGCGCGCTGGAAAAGAGTTCAGCCCCACTGCCGGAAGATTCATTGACAAGGATAATCAAAGGGCCAGCATAAAGTTGCTGTCCGGGGCGACCCGCATAATCCTGCTTCGTCTGGCCCAAACGGTTGTAAGCACGCCTGAAGAGAACTTTGTCGGGCAGAAAATAGCCTGCAATTCGCAGGACGAGTTGCACATCGCCGCCGCTGTTGCCACGCAAGTCCAGAATCAATCCCGGGGCATTCTTAAATTTTTCGAGCGCGTCCGCTAGTTGCTTATCTACGGGTGAATTGAAGTGATTGAATTTAATGTAGCCGTATCCGTCTGCAAGAAGGCGCGAGGTGGACTGCGAAACATCCGGCACGAGACGACGCTTGAGCAATACTTCAAAAGAGGTTCCGTCGGCCCGCGCCAATTCGAGTTTGAGAGCAGTTCCATCCTCGCCCGCGATAATTTGTCTATAGGTCAAGACCTTCGTGGCACGCTCTGAGGAGGAGACGCCAACCTGTTCCCTCGCCTGCGCGAGAAGTTTCGCCACAGGCACGCCATCAATGGCGCGCACGAGCATTCCCGGCTCAACTCCCGCCTGAGCCGCCTCCGAATCAGGATGGACGCTGGAAACCGCCGCTTGGCCTTCGACCTCAAAGAGGGAGAGACCTATGCTAACGGCCTGATGATTCCTGCTCAGTTGATAGGCATACGGCGAGCGAAAGCGAGTGTGTGCATCATGCAGTTCTGCCGCCATCTGACTGAGAAGCAGGTAAAACTCCTGATCGCTCGTGACGGCCCCGGCTCTTGGACGATAACGCTCTCGCACGGCTGCCCAATCAACGCCGTTGAAGGACGGGTCATAGTACTTGTCATTAATTGTCTTCCAGACTTTTTCAAACAACTCTTGACGGTCTTTGCCTGTCAAGTTCTCCGTTGAATTAATCCTATCAGCCTCTTTTGCCGGTCCAACATCGCCTTCCTGAGCCTTGATACGGTTGACGCCGGATGAGAGCAGGAGGCAAACAATCAGCACCAACACCGCCGAGAGGTTGCGGCGTCGTCTGGCTAAGAGCCTGATGTCATCTATTGAAAGCTCAGTTTTCTTCATCGGCAGCAATACTTCTAGCTGAGAGATCGTCCTCTAAATTTCCTCTAAGACCTCCGGACCATTTTCAATAGGTGTAGGCGAGGTCTTCTTCAGGTTTTCGCTGGTCATATTTAATCTTACCGTAGTCCATTTTGATAACACGGTCAGCGATATGATAGTAGCGGTCATCGTGGCTGATGACTAAGACAGTTTTGCCTCTTGCTTTCAATTCAGGCAGAAGTTGCAGGTAGAACAACTCTTTGAACATGGGGTCTTGATCCGCCGCCCACTCATCGAAAACGTAGATGGGGCGGTCCTCCAGATATGAGGTCAGGAGAGCCAGGCGCTTTCGCTGCCCTCTTGACAGTTCAATAGTCGAAAGCTGGCCGTTCTCCACTGAAACTTTGTGCTCCAATTGAAGCTTAGAGATATACTCCCGCGCCATGCCGTCAAGATTACCCGTATCAAGACCTAGAAGACGCTCGAAGAGGTAAAACTCTGAAAAGATGACGGAAAAGTTTTGGCGATAGCGGTCACGGTTCTCATCCGTCACACGCTCGCCGTTCATCTGAATCTCTCCGCCCTCAGGAACGTAGAGGCCGGTGAGGAGTTTGGCGAAAGTGGTTTTGCCGCTGCCGTTGCCGCCAACCACGAGCACCAGTTCTCCGGGTTGAAAGCTGAGGTTGATGGGGCCTAGCGTAAACTGCCGGTCCTCGTGCTCCTGATAGTAAGTGTGCGTCACATCCAGCAGGTCAAGATGCTGCCAGGTAGGGACATCAGGCTCTGTTGTAGTCTCCTCAGCGTGCTCGTAGTCTTTGAGCGAGAGGCCGAGGTCTTCAACTTTACGCAGGGAGATGCTGGCACGACTATAAGTCGGCATGATACTGAGGAGCATCATAATAGGGATTCTCATGAAGAGAAACGTCATGGTGTAGGCGATTAAGACCTCTTTGCTGATGCTGCGCGAATAGGTAAAGAGCAAGAGTCCGATGACAATAAAGTAAAGGGACTGGGTCCAACTATTGGCGGCTGTATAGACGTTTCTGCCGATGAGGCTGTACTTGCGGAAGACTTCAGCCGTCGGCTCAAGGCTCTCTGAAACAAACGCCCCGCGACGCTGGCGATGCAGCTTCAATTCCTTGTTTCCTTCGGTCAGGGCGTGAAAGTGCTTGAGCAGCACGTTCCATTCCTCGCGCGCCAGCTTCAGATACTTCTTGCCCTTCCACTCCAACGCTTCCACACTCACCACGGCGAGAATCAGGAAGATGATGAGCGGCAGGAGCATGGCGACGGAGAGCCAGCCCAGATAAACCAGGCAGCCTATTAAGAGCGCCAGATTGATACAGACGACAGGGACGCTGAGTAAGGCTCTGGAAAGATTGGGCACATCTTCGGTCAGCGTTCCGACGAGCTTGGGAGCGCCGATCTCTTCTAACTGGCGAAGCGGTGCAGCCAGAATCTTTTTGCAGAGACGCATACGCAGGCTGAACAGGGCTTGCTCTGACAGATGGTTCAGCAGGGCTTCCGAGATCAGATTCGAGACGAGGACCAAAGCGACCAGCCCTATGAAGTACCAGACCGTGTGCGAAGTCGTCGGGGCCGGTCGAATAAAGATGTTATTGATGAGGACTATCAGAAGGGCGCTGCTGCCGCCGCTGATAATACTAATCAAGGCGGCGATGATGACCGCTCCACGAGAGTGTTTGAAGAGAAAAGATATGAGCTTCATGCTTGGTTGTTCCTTGCCTCAAATTCATTTACGTAATCGTTCATCTTGCGTGCCAGGTCTCTGACGTGCGGCTCGCGAAGAATGTTGAAGTGATGTCCCGACACGGGATGTATCTCAAGTCCCTCGGGTGCCAGCCCGCCCCATCCTTGTGTCTTGTCTTGCGCGCGCTTCTTTGCCGCTTTGGTCCGCCGCTCGCTGGCGCTGAAGAGGGCCACGCGCCCCGTATAAGGCTGCGGTGAATATTCCTGGACAGCCTTAACGTTGACCTTATAGTTTTCATAGAGGCTGCGGAAATCCTCAAGCGTCATCTCCGGCGAGACGAGGCTGGCGGCCTTCGCCATCTCCATCACGCAGGCCAACTGCTGTTCCGGTTCGAGTCCGAGCAGTTCCTCCAGAGACATAGTGATGTGCTCCGGCATCAGCCCCAGATTGGAAGCAAAACTCGCAAGCTGCGACTGCGCGTTCTTTTCTCCGTTGCCGTTGTGCGGTGCCCATGAATCCAACAAAGCAAGCAGGCTCACTTCACTGCCTTGCCCTCGCAGTTGTTGGGCTATCTCAAAGGCCACGACGCCGCCCATAGACCAACCGCCGAGGTTGTAAGGTCCTTCAGGCTGGACGCCGCGAATAGCTTCTATGTAGCGCGCCGCCATCCTCTCGACCTGAGTTTGAGCATCCTTATCACCGTTCAACCCCTGCGCTTGAATTCCGTAGAAAGGTCTATCTGCACCCAGATTACGCGCCAAGTCTGCATAGCAAAGAACGCTGCCACCCGGCGGATGCACAAAGAAGAAAGGAGGCTTGGAACCAGCAGTCTGGATTCTCACAAGCGGCGACTTCTTCGATGGAAGTTGCTGTTCCCCGCTCTTTCCTGCTTCCACTCTCTCTGCCAGAGAAGCAACAGTGGGATACTCAAACAACTCTCTGAGTGGTAACTCCACCTCCAAGCTCTGTCTCACCCGTGAGATTAACTGTGTCGCTAAGAGTGAGTGGCCTCCTAACTCGAAGAAGTTCTCATGCACACCCACTCTCTCCACTCGCAGCACTTGGCTCCACAGCCCTGCCAGCATCTCTTCAACCACGGTGCGAGGTGCGACATAGCCAGCAACACTCTCACTCACCATGTAATCCGGTGCAGGCAGTGCTTTGCGGTCCACTTTGCCATTGGGTGTCAATGGCATCTGCTCTAGCTCTACTATCGCTGACGGAATCATGTATTCAGGCAATCGCTCTCTCAGGTAGACCTTTAACTCACTGCTCTTTAACTCCTGGCTGCTGCTGCTCGATGACTCCTGCTGTGTCTCGCTGCCATTCCTCACCACGTAAGCCACCAGCCGCTTGTCTCCTGCGACATCTTCTCTCGCGATGACGACTGCTT
>JBAWGU010000439.1:0-7154 GCA_049593215.1 Pyrinomonadaceae bacterium | reverse complement strand
GCGTTTTAGCAGGAGGAGAAGAAAGTGGTTGCAAGCATCAAGCGTCTGCTTGTGGGAAGCCCGATCAGGACGGAGCAGGCTGCACATGAACGATTGAATAAGAAGACTGCGCTGGCAGTCTTTTCTTCTGATGCGCTCTCTTCTACAGCTTACGCGACAGAAGAAATCTTGCTCGTGCTGGCTGCTGCCGCCTACACGCTCAACTCAGACGGAGCCTTCAGCAAAGTTGTTCCTATCTCCATCGGCATCGCCGCTCTGCTCGTCATCGTTGCCATCAGCTATCGCCAAACTATTTACGCGTACCCTTCGGGCGGAGGGGCGTACATCGTGGCGAAAGATAACTTAGGCACGATGGCGGGCCTTGTCGCGGGAGCTTCGCTGCTGGTTGATTATATTCTGACGGTTTCGGTCTCGATTGCTGCTGGCGTGGCCGCGCTCACGTCCATGATGCAGGGCACGCGCTTCGCTTGGTTGGACCATCACAAGGTTGCGCTGTGCCTCTTCTTCATAGCCTTCATCGCCGTCGCCAACCTGCGCGGCGTGCGCGAATCGGGCGCGCTCTTTGCCGGGCCGACATACGCTTTCCTCGTCTGCTTTCTATTTATGATTGGCTACGGCCTGCTGCATTACTACATTAACTCCGGCAGCATCCCGCCGCCATTGCTGCCGCAAGCCGATGCCGACTTGAAGGTTGCGGAAGGTTATCACCCGCAGCTTCTTTCAATCTTTCTAATACTCGGCGCGTTCTCAAACGGGTGCGCCGCGCTGACAGGAATTGAAGCCATCTCGAACGGCGTGCCCGCGTTCAAACAGCCGGAAGCTCAGAACGCCGCGAAGACGTTGACGTGGATGGCAGCGTTGCTGACGATCATGTTTGTGGGGACGAGCGTGATGGCTTATCTCTATCACGTACACCCGCATGAGCATGAGACGGTTATCTCGCAGTTTGCGCGAATCATTTTTACAGGTCCTCTGGGCTGGTTCTATTACGTCGTGCAGATTACGACGGCGGCAATCCTTGTGCTTGCCGCCAACACTTCTTTCGCAGACTTCCCGCGCCTCTCATCTTTGCTTGCGCGCGACCGCTTTCTGCCAAGACAGTTTGCCAATCGCGGTGACCGGCTGGTCTTCTCTAACGGCGTGGTTATCCTCGCGGTCTTCTCCGGCCTGCTCGTGACAGTCTTTGGCGGCGACACGAGCCGTTTGATTCCGCTCTACGCTGTCGGAGTCTTTCTCTCTTTCACGCTCTCGCAATCGGGCATGGTGCGCCACTGGCTCAAAGAGGGCGCGGCCCTGCGCGAGAGGCGTAAGCCGGAGCTTCTGGATAAAGAAGACCGTGAAGAGTTAAAGATGGAAGAAGTGTTAAAGAGCGCGGGCGAGATTGCGAAAGCGTTGAAGGATGATGTGCCGAATTTTCTGCATCAAAAAGCCGAAGCGCGAATGATGATAGACGAGGCGGTTGAAGGCAAAAGAACATCGCACTGGAAAAAATCAATCGTCATTAACGGACTCGGAGCAGTTGCGACCTTCATCGTTCTTGTCGTCTTCATCGCCACGAAATTCATTCACGGCGCATGGATCGTGGTCGTTCTTGTGCCTCTGCTCGTGCTCCTGTTTCGCTCGATTCATAATCATTACGCAGAGGTGGCGAAACAACTCTCGACCGAAGGCTTTGAAAAACTTCGCCCGATTAAACATGAAGTGCTGGTGCCGATCTCGGGGATTCATCGCGGCGTGATTAGCGCGCTCGAATATGCGAAATCAATCGCGCCGGATCGCGTGACGGCTGTCTATATAGATTTGGATGAAGAGGCTACGAGAAAATTGAGAGAGAAGTGGGAGCAATGGGGCACGGGTGTCAAACTCGTCGTTCTGGCTTCGCCCTACCGCTCGCTGGTGCGCCCGCTCCTGCGTTACATAGACCGTGTGGAGAGACGTGCCAACGATGATGTCCTGACGATTGTGCTGCCGGAATTTGTGCCCGCTCGCTGGTGGCAGAATTTATTGCACAATCAAAATTCGCTGCTCCTCAAAGGTGCCTTGCTCTTCAAGAAGGGAATCGTCGTCACGAACGTTCCCTATCATCTTGAGCATTGAGAAGGAAGGCAAAAGTAAAAAGGTAAAAGGCAAAAGTTAGGCGGAGGCCACTTTTTAATTAACAAGCTCAACGTGAGTGCTGTAATTAAAAAGTTAGCTTCCCCCGAACTTTTGCCTTTTTAATTTTTCCTTTTGCCTTCCTTCTCAGGCTCTATTCCCTTCGGTGCGTCCGGCAAGGAAGCAGGAGCGACAGTAAACGGGACGGCCTTGTGATGGATAGAAAGGGACTGTGGTTTGTTGTCCGCATTGTGCGCATTGGACGGAGACTTCTATGCGCTGTCGAACGCCGGAGACTTGCGCGGCGGCAATGGCAGCGAGCCTTTCGTTCTTGGCCTGCTTGCAGGGCTTGCAACGCTTCGGCTCATTCTTCAAACCTTTATCGTGAAAAAAGACCTGCTCGCCCGCCGTCCAGATAAAATCTTCTCCGCAATCAACGCACTTGATTGTAGAGTCCTGAAACTCGGATTCGGAATGGGTCCATTTCCCATTTCCGGCTGCTGCGACCTCTGTTTGTGACATGATTAGATACCTCACCGATGGGACTGTGCCTCAGGCAAATTCTTAGGGGGGACTTTGACTGAGAGCACGACCGATTGTTCTTGCAAGTAGAGCGAGGGGCCGCAAAAGCTTCTTCCGGGTCAAACTCTTTCGCGGTTGAACTTGCGCAGGAGCGCTTAAACTCTTGCGCCATACATCGCCCGGATTGAAGTCGAAAGCCGCTTCGGCGAGGTGACCTTAAATCATCTCTTCAATCAAAGCATCCTTCGGAAAGAGGTTGCGCGCTGACCGTTCAAATCTTCTAACCCTGAATGCGCGCTGCGCCATTCTCTTTCGCTTCAACTTGGACCGCTTCGGGTTGGCCTCGCTTTTATAGAAGCCGCAGTCCTGTGTCAAGCAAAGTATATCTATGTCGAAAACGTGTCAAGCCTTTGCGGACCATTTTTGAAATAGTCTTGACTCGCGCGGGCCGACCATGACAGCATCCGCCAACCCTGTTCGACGATCATTCTACTTTCATCTGAAGAGAAAACCGCACGCATGAAGATTCTGGTGATAGGCTCCGGCGGACGTGAACACGCGTTGCTCTGGTCTTTGGGAAAGAACACAGACCGCGCTCTGAGCTTCTATTGCGCGCCCGGCAACGCAGGTATCGCGCAGCTTGCCGAGTGCGTTCCCTTGAGCGCGACTGATGTTTCATCTTTAGCGCAGTTCGCTGCTGAAGAAGAGATTGACCTGACAATCGTCGGCAGCGAAGCTCCGCTCGCGGCAGGCATCGCAGACCTCTTTGAAGAGCGAGAGCTACTAATCGCCGGAGCAAGAAGAGAAGCCGCGCGCCTCGAATCGAGTAAAGCTTTCGCCAAAGATTTTATGGCGCGTCACAGCATCCCTACGGCGCGTTATCGCGTTTGCGAATCTGCTGAAGATGCGCGCGCAATTCTTGAGCGCGGAGAATTCGGCGGGGCGGATTCTCCCGTGGTGGTCAAGGCTGACGGGCTGGCTGCCGGAAAGGGAGTGGTCGTCGCGCGCTCGCGTGCAGAAGCAATCGGGGCAGTCGAAGAAATGATGTTGAAAGGAGCGGTCGGCGCGGAGGCTGCGCGCCGCGTCGTCATCGAAGAAGCTTTGCAGGGCCGCGAGGCTTCGCTGCTGCTCTTTACGGACGGGCGCGATTACAGCCTGATGCCAGCCGCGCGAGATCATAAACGCATCGGCGAAAATGATACGGGACCAAACACAGGCGGCATGGGCGCAATCACAGACAGGAGCGTGCTTGACAGCGAAACGCTCAGCCGCGTTGTCCGAGAAGTTGTTGAGCCGACTCTTGAAGGAGCGCGTGCGGAAGGTTTCCCGTATCGCGGCGTGCTCTTCATAGGATTGATGTTGACAGGTGACGGCGTGCGCGTTCTCGAATACAACGTGCGTTTCGGCGACCCTGAAGCGCAGGCCATTCTCGTTCGCCTGCAAACAGACCTCGCTACTGTTTTTGAAACAATCGCGCGCGGCGGCGGATTGGATTCAATAAACCTGCAATGGTCTGATGAATCTTCCGCATGTGTCGTGCTCTCCGCTCGCGGCTATCCCGCGAAACCTGAAACGGGCGCGCAGATTAACGTCTTAGACGAAGCTTCGCAAACGCCCAATGTGGAAATTTTTCATAGCGGCACATCGCGCGCACCTGAAGGGCAGTGGCTCACGGCAGGTGGCCGCGTGCTCGGCGTGACGGCGACGGCCCCTTCATTAGACGAAGCCTTGCGCCGCTCATACGATGCGATTGATAAAATCAACTGGGACGGAATGCAGTTTCGCCGCGACATAGGGAGATTCAGAGAATAGGGGTCTTGCGCCTTCCATTGTTCTAGCGAGTCGTGCGCGACTCCTGCTATACTCAGAGCGAAAGAGCGGGCACGTCATTTTGCAACCACTTCGCGCGATTGTTCGTACAATCAGAGGCGCTCTGAGCGGTTTAAGATTTGGCCTAACTTATTTGATGGTTGGAGGACTGAGTTGAAATGGGACTGTGGGCGAGAATGAAGCGATCCATGCGCGCCATCTTCGGCGGCGTGATAGAGAAGACGGAGGACCCTGAACTCATCCTCAATCAGACTATCCGCGACATGCGTGATCGCATCCCCGAACTCAATAACTCTGTCGCGCAGGTGATGGCGACGGAAAAGTTACTGGCGAAAAGCAAGGAGCGGCTCGAAACGCAGGTCGTTGATCTTGATTCCAAAATCAAAGCCTCCGTCAAGATGGGGCGCGACGACATCGCTACGGCCTACATCGGGCAGTTGCAGCAGGCGCAGGTTGACTTGCAGAAAACTTCACAGCAACTCGAACACGCGAACCTCGCATCCAAGCAAGCGCTCAAGGCGCGTGATAACTACGTCATTCAGATGCAGAAACGCACGGCTGAAGCGATGCAGCTTATCAACCAGTCGAAGCAGGCCAAGCTGCAAGAGCAGTTGGCGCAGACGATGGAGTCGTTCAACATAGGCGACGACGCTTCGACCTTCAACGAGATGCGCGACAAGATTGACCGCCGCGCCGCCGCCGCCGAAGCCAAGATGCAACTCGGCACGGCCTCGGTTGATAACCAGATGCACGAGATCGAACGCGAAGCGATGGACATGCAGTTGCAGGACAAGCTCCTTGAATACAAACGTGAGATGGGCCTTCTGCCAAGCTCTACCAGCGGCGTTGGCGGCGCGTTGCCTGCGCAGGGCGAGTCGAGCGCAAGCCAACAGGATCAGGCGCTGCTCGAAGATTCAAAGTGAGAGACGGAAAAGAAATTTTTGCCTGCGCTCGTGAGATAGAAAAGGGAAGGGCCAAAAGTTTTTTTCGTTGAGAGTTTATTAATTTACGTTTATGTCAGGCTTACCCAAAATTGATCTGCAATACTTGAAAGAGGCGGTTAAAGAACCCGTCAACTTCTGGGGCATGGCGGGCTTTGCCGTCGCCGCAGCCTACACGCAATCCGTCATCCCGCTCGGCGCGGCTCTCGCCGCAGAAGGTCTCTACCTTGCGACTGTCCCTGCAACCGCGCTCTATCGCCGTCTCGTTGACGGACGCCGCAAAGAGCAGCAACGCCGCCTGCGCGAGAAGATGCGTGAAGAGCAGATCAAGAAATTCGATCCGCGCGAGCGCGAGGCCGTAGAGTACCTGCGCTACATGAAGGACCAGATTTATTCCAACTACAGAAAGTTCACCGGCACGAAAGAGGTTCCCATAAACATTCAGAGTCTGGACCAACGCTGGGAAGATTTCGTTGACCTCCTCGACGTTTATCGCCGCCGCAAGCATCACCTGCGCTCAATCAATCGTCAGGCCGTGCAGAATCAGTTGACGCAGGCGGAGCGCTCGGTTGAGAACGCTGCTGATGATCGTGCGCGCCGCGTGCAACAGGCCAACGTCGAGATTTTGAAGCGACGCATCGCCGCCTTCAACGATCTCGAACGCTCCGTCAAACTCGTCGAAGGCCAACTGCAATCTATCGAAAACTTCTTCGGCCTCGTCAACGATCAGGTCGTCACGCTGCCCACGCCCGAACGCGTCTCCGCTTTAGACTTTGAGCAACTGAGCGACTCCATTGCCATGACCCGGCAGATGCTCGAAGAAACCTCTGACACCTTTGGCGCGCTCGACAATCACAACCGCGAAATCGGCAACTTCGACCTGTTAGCGACCAATCCGCCAACGAAATAAGACTCCGAACAGAAACGCAGAGACGCGAAGACGCAGAGAAGAAGAAATCTCAAATCTGAAATGTCAGATTTGAGATTTTCTTTTTCCAAATTTTCTTTAACTCTGCGTCTGCGGCGTCTCTGCGTTTAGCTATTCGTTTACAGCCTAATCTTAGTTGATAAGCAACTCGCCTTTTAAGATGTTCTCCAACTCAGTTTCATTCAGCCTGTAAACCTCGTTGCAGAAATGGCAACTCATCACCGCGCCGCGATCTTCACGCAGCATTGATTCAAGCTCCGCGCGGTCAATCGAGGAAATGAGCGAGACGGCGCGCTCGTAAGAGCACGAGCAAGCGAATCTGACATCACGCTCATCCAGTATCTCAAACTCAGTCGGCCCGAGCGCAGTTCGCAACAGATCAACCGGACGCGCGCCTTCACGAATCAGAGTGGTCGTGTGTGGAATCCTGCCGACAGATGATTCAATCGTTGCCACCGTCTTTTCATCTGCGCCCGGCATAATCTGAATCATCAATCCGCCTGCGGCAGCCACGAATGTTTCCTCCGTCTCGCTTGCCCTGACAAGCACGCCGAGCATCACGGCTGAAGGTATCTGCTCAGACTTCGTGAGGTAGTAAGCAAAGTCTTCTGCAATCTCGCCGGAGACAATCGGCACAGAGCCTCTATACGGCTCACGGTAGAGTCCAACGTCATAGCCCGACTCGCGCGTGACATAAAACATCCCTTGCCCGACCACACCGCGCACGTCAAACTTTCCCAACGCATTGAGCGGCACGTGCGCTTCAGGGTTACGCACGTAGCCGCGCACCTGCCCCCGCGCATTCGCTTCGGCAGTGATGCCTCCAATCGGACCATCAC